>CANOHR010000007.1 GCA_947565875.1 uncultured Pseudoflavonifractor sp. | reverse complement strand
GCTTCGGAACCTCTCAGGTCATCGGTAAGGGGCATGGAGCAGGATTGGCAAAAGGGTGTGGTCTCTTTGGTCATGGTGGCGTCCTCCTTTAAATGAGATGTCCCCATGATAGCACCCAAACCCTGACGTCCTATGACAGGGTTTTCGCAGCGAAATAAAATTTGACGGGCCAGTTCTGCCAGAGCGCTCCTGACCCGCTCCGGCTCCAGAACTTCCATCAGGGGCCCGAAGGAGAGAAGATAGCCGTAGACCCAGTTATCCTCCGGGAACTCCGCCTCCACCCGGAAGGAGCCGTCATCCAGAGCGTTGATCTGCTCCGGCTCAAACTCGTCGTAGATCCGGTAGGCCAAAGCGGGAGAGCAGCGGAGGACCAGGCTGACGGTGGGGCAGGAGGGAGGAGAGTCCCCGTCGATGGGGGGAGGCGCCGGGGGTGCGGGAAGAGTGCTTTCCGTCGCCATAAGGTCACGAATACGGGATAGCTTAAAGGTGCGGTAGTTCTGTTTGTCAAGACAAAGACCCTGCAGATACCAGGCCTGCCCCTTAAAGACCAGCTTGACGGGTAAAACTCTCCGGGGAACTGTGTTTCCATAGGAGCCGGCATAGGTAAAGGTGATGACCTTGCGGGACAGGATGGCGTCCCGCAAAAGAGAAAAGGCGGCCTGTCCGCCCTGCCTGCTGCCCCAACGGGAGAGGTCCACCTCCAGCCACTGGGGCTCCTGGCGGTGAAAGAGACCGGAGAGCTTGGAGAGGGTCTCCTCCGAGTCGGTCCCCAGGGTGCCGGATAGGGAGCGGAGGGCGGTGAGAAGCTGGTCCTGCTCCTCGCCGGAGAGGGTGGCCTTGCTCAGTACATAGTGTTCCATCAGAGCGACGCCCCCATTCCGCCCCGGAATGGCGTAAATGGGGACCCCGGCGGTGGAGAGGGCGTCTACGTCCCGGTAGATGGTCCGTACCGATACCTCGAACCGCTCCGCCAACTCGGGGGCAGACACCTTTCCCTTTTCCAGCAGCAGATAGACCAACTCAAAGAGCCTTGCCTGGGACATAAGCTGCACCTCCTCTCAAAAAAGGGCGGCCACATGGGGCCGCCCCTACGGATTTGGACTGTGAAATTGTGGGGCAGGGCGCCTCGCCCTGTCCTCCTTATTTACATCTCCCGCCGTCCCTCCAAAGCCCTCGTAAGGGTGGCGTCATCGGCGAATTCCAGCTGTCCGCCTACGGGAACACCGTAGGCAAGACGAGTCACCCGCACCCCAAAGGGTTTCAGCAGCCGGGACAGGTACATGGCGGTAGCTTCCCCTTCGGTGGTGGGGTTGGTGGCCATGATGACCTCACGGATGCTTCCAGTGGATACCCGCTCCACCAACTCCTTGATGTGCAGGTCGTCGGGGCCCACGTGGTTCATGGGGGAGATAACTCCGTGAAGCACATGATAACGGCCGTTATACTCCCGAGACCGCTCCAAAGCGGCTACGTCTTTGGGGTCGGCCACCACGCAGACGGTGCCCTCGTCCCGCTTGGAGCTTTGGCAGATGGGACACAGACCTTCGCCCTCGGTAAAGCTGCGGCACACCGGGCACAGGGAAATGGTCCTTTTGGCGGTGACGATAGCGTCGGCAAAGGCCCTGGCCTCCTCGTCGGGAAGGCCCAATACAAAAAAGCTGAGACGCTGGGCGGACTTTCTGCCCACTCCCGGAAGCCGGGCAAATTGCTCAGTGAGAGCCTCCAAAGCGGGAGGGAAATATTCCATCAGTCTGCACCTCGGTTCGGATATAATAGATGGGCGGGAAATAAATGAAGATTTATGGGTGGTCCCCTACGACCCGCGTTCGTTAGGATCGTAGGGCGGGACGCCTCGGCCCGCCGCTCCTGTATGGTACCACGTTATGGCGCGCCGGGGCGTCGCGCCCCACGCTCTCCCTCTTCTGATTGCTGCGGTAAATTTTCATTTATCCCCTCAGCGCCGCGATGGCTCCGGGGATATCCCTTGCCCCGTATACCGCGCTTCCCGCCACCAGCACATCGGCCCCTGCCTCCACGCACCGCCTGGCGGTCTTCGGGGCAATGCCTCCGTCCACCTCCAGGTGGCAGGAGGGACAGTATTTCTCAATGTAGGAGCGGATAGCGGCGATCTTCGGAAGCTGGTCTGCCATAAAAGCCTGTCCGCCAAAGCCGGGCTCCACCGTCATGACCAGGATCAGGTCCAGTCCTTTTTCCAGATAGGGAAGCACAGCCTCAGCGGCGGTAATGGGCCGCAGGGCAATCCCTCTCTTTACCCCCAGGGTCTCCATCTCATCCAAGGCGGAGTGAATGGCCGGCGGCATGTCCGCCTCCAGATGGACGGTGAGCAGGTCCGCCCCCGCCTTGGCGAAGGCGGAAATATACCGCCCCGGCTTTTCCACCATCAGGTGAGTGTCCAGGAACATGTCGGTATGTCTGCGGATAGACTGGACCACCGGGACCCCGATGGAGATATTTGGGACGAACATGCCGTCCATCACGTCCACATGGAGCCAGTCGGCGGAGGAGACGGCCTTGATATCCCGCCCCAATTCGCAAAAGTCGGCGGAGAGGATGGAGGGAGCGACCTTGACCATAACACATCGTCCTTTCAAAATGGTCTTGGGGAGGGGGGGACATTTGCTCCGGCAGTGGACCCGCCTGACGGGCACCTGGAGCCCTGTCCTGTCATAGGATGACCTAAGCGGATGACCGACCCGTCTCCCGCCGGCCTCCCAGTCAAGCAGGACCCACGATCCGGCAGCGGCGGGGAAGATGGGCCCCGGCGCCGCATCATATAGCTCCCGGCTGGGCAGAGGTCCGGCCGGGAGCGTCTGTTTGCTCCCTGATGGATCAGTAAACTTCTGTGGTGGAGACCTCCCTGGCGTTATAGCCCGCCGCCTTAAGGGCGTTCAGGATCTGGGCTTTATGCTCATGGCCGAAGGCTTCCAGAGTGACCCGAAGCTCCACCCCGGACTGCCGGTTCAGATTGACGAACTGGTTGTGTTCCAGCTTAATGGTGTTGCCGTTATTCTCCGCCAGTACCTGGGAGACCCGCAGCAACTCGCCGGGGCGGTCGGGCAGGATCACCGAGAAGGTGAAGATCCTTCCCCGGCTTACCAGGCCGTGCTGGACCAGGGAGGAGACGGTGATCACATCCATGTTGCCGCCGGAGAGGACGGGGACCACATTTTTTCCTTTCCCCTTCAGGTGTTTGAGAGCGGCCACAGTGAGAAGCCCCGCGTTCTCCACGATCATCTTGTGCTTTTCCATCATGTCCAGGAAAGCGTCCACCAACTCGGCGTCAGGAATGGTGATGATCTCGTCGATGTTCTCTTGAATGTAGGGGAATACCAGGTCTCCCGGGGTCTTTACCGCCACGCCGTCGGCAATGGTGTCCACCTGGGGAAGGGTAACGATATGTCCCGCCTCCAGGCAGGCCTTCATAGAGGCGGCCCCGGTGGGTTCCACTCCAATGACGGTGACCTTCGGATTAAGAAGCTTTGCCAGCGTGGATACGCCCGCCGCCAGTCCGCCGCCCCCGATGGGGACCAGGATCACATCCACGTCGGGAAGGTCGGAAAATATCTCATAGGAGATGGTGCCCTGGCCGGTGGCTACCGTCAGGTCGTTAAAGGGAGGGATATACGTATAGCCCTTCTCCTTTACAAGCCTTTGGGCTTCTGCGGCGGCGTCATCAAAGGTCTCTCCAAACAGTACCACATTGGCACCGTAGTCCTTGGTGTTGTTTACCTTTACCAGGGGAGTGGTGGTAGGCATAACGATGGTGGCCCGCACTCCGGCGGCCTGGGCTGCAAAGGCCACCCCCTGAGCGTGATTTCCTGCCGAGGCGGTGATAAGTCCCTTGGCCTTCTGCTCATCGGTGAGGGTACTGATCTTGAAACAGGCGCCCCGGATCTTATAGGCACCGGTGATCTGCATGTTTTCCGGCTTCAGGTATACCTGGTTTCCCGTAGCCCTGGAGAAGGCGGGGGAGCAGACCAAGTGGGTAGGGGAGATCACACCGTCCAGCACCTTGCGGGCGGCCTTGAAATCTTCCAGCGTCATCATAGGGAAACGTCAACTCTTTTCTGCTTGTATTGCTTTTTATCATACCGTTTTTAGATGGGAAAGTCAACTGCCCGCATCTTTAAAATGGGGGGACAAAGATGACTCGTTTTTTCCATTCATAAAATGGGACGGGCCCTCATAGATATGGTCCAGTACCGAAGAGGAGGGATGGTCATGGACCGTTTTGAGGAAGTTGCCGCCCTGCTTCCCCCCGCCCTGCGGCGGGAAGCGTTGGCCTTGCCGCCGTTGGCCCGGCGGCGGGTGGAGGAGATCCGCCTGCGCTCGGGAAGGTCTCCTACCGTAGTTGTAAGAGGGGACGAACTACCCTTTTCCAGTATGGTGGTGGAGCGGCGGGATCTGGAGTTGACGGTGGAGATCGCCACTCAGGCCAGCGCCCATACGGCGCTGGAGAGCATTCGGCAAGGGTACTTTACCGTCCGGGGAGGCCACCGGGTAGGTCTTTGTGGCAGCGTGTGGACGGAGGAGGGACGTGTACGGAACCTGCGGTGTCTTTCCTCCTTAAATATTCGGGTGGCACATGCGGTCCCCGGCTGCGGGGAAGCGGTGCTGCCCCTCCTTTTTTGCCGGGGAGAGCTTGTAAACACCCTCCTTTTATCCCCGCCGGGCGGGGGAAAGACCACTCTTCTTCGGGACCTGACACGCCTCCTCTCCGACGGCGTCTGCGCCGCTCCTCTTCGGGTAGGCCTGTGCGATGACCGGGGAGAGGTGGCAGCACTGTGGGAGGGAAAGCCTCAGTTTGATGTGGGGCAGCGGACCGATATCCTGGAGGGCTGCCCCAAGGCCCAGGGGTTGATGCTCCTGCTCAGGGGAATGGATCCCCAGGTTTTGGTGTGCGATGAGGTCACCGATCCTGCCGACTGTGCCGCCTTGGCGCGGTGCGCCAATTGCGGAGTAAAACTGTTGGCCTCCATCCATGCCGGGGAAGGAAAGGATCTGTTCTGTAAGCCCCTTTACCGGGAACTGGTCCGGCAGTGCGGCTTTGAAAAGGCGGTGCTTCTGCGGCGGCAGGCCGAGCCCCGGTATCAGGTGGAGGAGTTGGCGCTATGCGAAGACTGCTAGGGGCCCTTCTTCTGACGGTTGGAGGCCTGTGGGCGGGGTTATGGGCGGCCCGGGAGTTGTCCCGCCGGGCGCGGGCCCTGACAAGCTGGGAAAGCGCCTTGGAACTTTTGGAGGGAGAGCTTTCTTTTCATCTTCCCGACCTTCCCGGTCTTTTGACGGATTTGTCCCGCCGGGCGGCCCCTCCCGCCAGGAACGCTTTGGCTGCCGCCCATCAAGGCCTCTCCCGGTTGGGGGAAAGTTCCTTCGGAGAGATCTGGGAGGAGGCCCTTACCCAGTCGACGGGGGGATTGGACGAGGGGGATATGGAACTTTTGGTCCGCCTGGGCGGGATCCTGGGCCGCTGCGGCTGGAGCGAACAGCGTGGGGCGGTGGAGCGGACCCGGCTTGCCCTGGAGGAGCGCTCCCGGCGTCTTCAGGAGGAACGGCGGGGAAGGGAACGGACCCGCTGTGTTCTGGGACTGGCCCTGGGAGCCTTCGCGGCGATCCTGCTGCTGTGAGGAGGCGACGGGATGAGAGTGACATGGGATAGGAACATACGAAGGCGGAGGGACCAATATGGACGTGGACTTCATTTTCCGCATTGCGGCCATCGGGATCCTGGTTTCAGTGTTGAACCAGGTGCTTTCCCGGTCCGGCCGGGACGAGCAGGCTATGATGACTACCCTGGCGGGGCTGGTGGTGGTGTTGATGATGGTGGTAGAAAAGATCAGCGACCTGTTCAACCTGGTAAAGGGTCTGTTTGGGCTGTGAGGAGATATGGATATTTTCAAACTTTCCGCCCTTGGGGTGACGGCGGCTCTGTGCGCCCTGGTCCTGCGCAAGCGGGTCCCCGAGTTGGCTCTGGTCCTGACGCTGGCTGCGGGGGCACTTCTGTTGGGAGAGGCATTTCCCGCCCTGGCCTCCATCCGGGGACTGGCGGACCGGCTGGTCCATACCGCAGGGCTTTCTCCCCAGGTGTGGGCGCCGGTATGGAAAACGGTTGGGATCGGTGTGGTGACAAGGCTTTCTTCGGCGGTATGCAAGGATGCGGGGGAGGGAAGCGTGGCCGCTTTTTTGGAGACGGCCGGCGCCGTTCTGGCGCTGCTGACCGCCCTCCCCTTGGTGGAGGCGGTCTTCGATACCTTATCCTCCCTCTTGTGACAGTGGCGCTTCTGCTCCTTTCCCCCGGAGCAAAGGCGGACGAGCTTTCCGAAGCGGTGGGTATGGATTCCTTTACTCAAGCGGCGGAAGCCTATCTGGGCGGCTATCTGCCGGTGGAGGAATTGACCGGGGACGGCTTTGCCCAAGGGGCGGCGGAGATCGTAAACGGCAGCCTGGGAGAGATAGGCGGGAAGCTGCGTCAGGGGATCAAAAGCGGGGTGCTGCTTCTGGGAATAGCCCTGGCCTGCGGTTTAGCCCAGACGGCACGGGAGGAACTGGGCGGCGGAGGCTTGGATGTGGCGCGTCTTGCCGGGGTGTCGGCGGTGACGGCGGTGGCCGCCGCTGATGTCCACGTTCTTTTGGGGTTGGGAAGTCAGGCGCTGAAGGACATGGATGCCTTTTCCAAGCTGCTTCTTCCCACCGTGACGGCAGCCTGCGCGGCCGCCGGAAGACCGGCAGCCGCCGTCGCGAGGCAGGGAGCGGCCCTTTTGTTTCTCGGGCTGCTCCTTACCCTGGCGGACCGGTTTATCCTGCCTTTGGTGTATGCCTATATAGCGGCTCAGGCGGCGGGGGCGGCCATAGGAAACGAAGGACTTTCCAGACTGGGAAGTCTTCTCAAAAAGATATCCACAGGACTTCTCAGCCTGCTGGTCACAGGCTTTGTCCTCTATCTCTCCATTACCGGGGCGGTGGCGGGAAATGCCGATGTTATGGCCCAGAAAGCGGCCAAGACCGCTATTTCCGGCATGATCCCAGTGGTGGGGGGGATCCTGTCCGACGCCGCCGAGGCGGTGGTGGCGGGAGCGGGGATCTTACGGGGAACGGTGGGAGTGACGGGGCTTTTGGCGGTCCTGGCCATTTGCCTTACGCCCTTTCTCAGGCTGGGGATCCAATATCTGGCATATAAGGTTGCCGCTGCCCTTACCGCCGCCGTGCTGCCGGGCCCTATTGCGGACCTCATCGACAGTATTGGTTCAGCTTTTGCCCTGATCCTGGCTATGGTGGGCGGTGGTGGAATGATCCTCTATGTGGCTCTTATCACATCCATTCAGGCGGTGGGCGGATGACGGAACTGAAAAACTGGCTTTTAGGGCTTACTGCCGCCGCTTTGGCGGTGTCTCTGGCTCAGGCCCTTTCCCCTGAGGGAACGGTAAAAAAGGTCGGACGGCTGGTGGGTGCGCTGGTCCTACTGCTCGCGGCCCTCCGGCCCTTGACAGGTTGGGAGGGAACTCTCCCGGGAGCGCCGGCAATTCCAGAGGCGGCGGTGGAGGGGAGCGGACAAAGTGGGGAACAGGTGATGAAAATTCTCATAGCCCAAAAAGCGGGCGCATATATTGTGGACAAAGGCCAGTCCCTCGGCCTTCGCTGTAAGGCGGAGGTGGGGGTGGCCCTGGACGATTCCGGTTGGCCGATCCCCTGGGAGGCGGTGATCTCGGGGAACTGGACGGCGGAGCAAAAGAAGGCTCTGTCTCGGGCGGTGGAGGAAGAACTGGGGATCCCCGCCCAGCGGCAGAACTTCCGGGAGGAGGGAGTATGAAGAGCGGGGAATGGTTCAAAAAGGGGAGCGAGGCCCTGGAAAAGTATAAATATGTGTTGCTGGTGATCCTGGTGGGAGCGGCTCTGCTGCTGTGGCCGGCAGAGGAGAAAAGGGAGAACGTTCAGACAGGGGAGGCGCCGGAGGAGCCTTTTCGGGTGGAGGAGATGGAACGAAAACTGGAAAATGCCCTTTCCAGGGTGGAAGGGGCGGGAAACGTGACGGTGGTGTTGACTCTCCAAGGGGGGCCTCGGCAGATCTTGGCCCAGGATGGAAGCGTCCAGGAGGGAGAGGGGCGCGTGGAAAAGGAGACCCACACCATTCTTCTCTCTAGGGGCTCGGGGTATGAGGAGCCGGCGGTCCTTCAGCAACTGGGACCGGTCTATCAGGGGGCTCTTGTGGTAAGTTCCGGCGGGAACGACCCCCAGGTAAAGCTGGCGCTTTATGAAGCGGTCTCTGCCTTGACGGGACTGAGAGCGGATCAAATTTCGATTTGTAAGGGAAAGTGAGGAAAAACGGATGAAACTTTGGAAACGCAATGCGGTGGTGGCCGCCATCGTCCTCTTTGTCTGCGTGGCGGTCTATCTCAACTGGTCCTATCAGCAGGAGGAGGATGTAGATGCGGGAAAAACTTTGGGACAGGCGGCGCTGGTGGGCGGTCAGACAAGCGACCCTTTGCTTCTGGGGACGCCGGCGCCCACTGAAAGCGCCGAGCCCGGAGAGGCAGCAAAGCCCTCCACAGGGTATTTTTCTACCGCCCGCCTCAACCGCCAGCAGGCTCGTGACAGCGCTTTGGGTATCTTGCAGGAGACCCTGAACAGCGACGCTTCAGAGGAAGCGGCCAAGGCAGACGCGGGAGCCGCCATCGAGACCTTGGCTGCCTCCACCGTCTCGGAGGCCCAGATCGAGAACCTGGTCATCGCTAAGGGGTATACCGACTGCGTGGCCTTCATCAGCGAGGGGGGCGTATCAGTAGTGGTTTCCACCCAGGACAGCACCCTTCAGGATGCGGACGTTGCCAGGATCACCGAGATCGTCATGGACGAGACGGGGGTGCCGGCCAGCCAGATCAAGATCATTGGGGCGGAGGGCTGAGGAAAAAATTGGTCTGTGAGAAAAATTTTGTTTGTAATTTTCCGTTTCTGTGGTACAATGTTGGTAAGCTACAATGAACGACCACAGGAAAGGAAGCGAGAACGATATGGCGGAAGGAAGAGAATACATCTCCTGCCCCGATGAGTTGGGGACGATCCACATTTCAGAGGATGTGCTGGCGGTGACAGCCGCAGCAGCCGCCCTGGAGGTGGAGGGGATCGGAGGACTGTCCGGGAATTTGGGCAGCGACCTTGCCGAACTGCTGGCGGGCCGGAAGAATCTGAGCCGGGGAGTCCGGGTGGCGGTGTCGGAGGACAGCGTCACGGTGGATATTTCCCTACTGGTAAAGTACGGCTCCTCCGTACAGGAGTCGGCCAAGGCAGTCCAGACTGCGGTAGCCGACGCCATCGCCAACGCCAGCGGCTTCACCGTGTCGGCGGTGAACGTCCATGTGGCGGGAGTCACCTTCCCGGTCCAGAAGAAGAGCAAGTAAGATCCGCGGGATCAAAGGGAGCAGAGCGCGAAAGCCGCGCTCTGCTCCCTTTTGCAGTCCAGTGGGACGCAGTAGGGGCGTACATTGTGCGCCCGCCCAACACGGGACTACCATGCTAAATTTTAAATTCCCCCCAAGATCAGATTGGGGGTTTCCTTTTTGCATAAAAGAGTGTATAATAATGGATACCCTAAAAATGGGCAGATAGGCCCTCGGGAGGAGATCCCATGACAAGAAGCAATGCCAGAGAACTGGCCGTCCACTTCGTTTTTGAGTTGGGCTTTTCCAAGGAAAGTGCGGACCAACTGCTGGCCGAAGCCATGCGGAGGCCCGTATTTGAACTCATCGGGAAGGAGGAGCCTCTCTATGCCGAATTTCCCAATGCCGGGCAGCGGGAATACATTACTGCCCTGGTCCGGGGAGTGGAGGCACACGGCTCTGAGTTGGACGGTTACATCAGCAAATATGCCATCGGCTGGAACCTTGCCCGCATTCCCCGGGTGGTGGTGGCCATTCTCCGTGTGTGTATGTATGAGATCCTCTACATGCAGGACGTGCCAAACGCATCTGCCATCAATGAGGCGGTGGAACTGACCAAACACTATGAGGAACAGGAACTGGCCGCCTTTGTCAACGGCATTCTGGGTTCCTTTGTTCGTACGGAGTCTCTTTCCGGCCCGGTGGAGACGGTTCCTGCTCCGGATCTGTTTGAGGTTCCGGAGGCGGAGTCGTGACCACTCTGGGACTGGATACCAGCAATTACACCACCTCTGCTGCCGTCTTTGATGGGGCCGAGGGGATCAACACGGGAAAACTGCTGGAGGTCCGGCCTGGAGAGAGGGGTCTACGCCAATCCGACGCTCTTTTCCAGCACGTAAAGGCCCTGCCGGAACGCATGGAGGAACTTCGGAGCCGGGGGGCGCTATCAGACGACATAGCCGCAGTGGCGGCTTCCACCCGCCCCAGAGCGGTGGAGGGCTCCTACATGCCCTGCTTTCGGGCGGGGGAAAGTCTGGGACGAAGCGTTGCCGCTATATTGGGGGTGCCCTTTTTTGCCGTGTCTCACCAGCAGGGCCACCTGGCTGCGGCGGCCTGGTCTGCGGGCCGGATGGAATTGCTGGACAAGCCCTTCCTGGCCTGGCATTTATCCGGCGGTACCACCGAACTTCTGCATGTGGAGCCTGAGGGGGCCAATGTAAGGGCGCGGCGGGTGGGTGGTACCACCGACATTTCGGCGGGACAACTCATTGACCGGGCGGGAGTCCTTCTGGGTCTTTCCTTCCCGGCGGGAAAAGCGCTGGACGAAATGTGGAAGCCTTCGGAAGCTGCGGGCGGGTTTTCCGTGAAGGTGAGGGAGATGGAATTTTCTCTCTCCGGGGTGGAGAACCAGGTCAAGGATATGGTGGAACGGGGGGGAGATCCAGCGGAAGTCGCTGGGTTTGTCTTCACCACGGTTTCAGATACTGTCCGGCGGGCAACGGCGGAGGCTCAGGAACGTTTCCCCGGCCTTCCTTTACTCTGCTCGGGAGGCGTAGCTTCCAACCGCAGGCTGCGGTATGTTTTGACGCGATCCTGTCAGGGAATTTTCGCTCAGGGCGAATACTCCGCTGACAACGCCATGGGAGTGGCAATCCTGGCCCATCGGATGATGGGCTGATAAAAAGGAGAGAATCAAAAATGGGAGAATTTATCCTGCACTGGCTGGTGGCCCTCGGCGTGATCCTGCTGCTTCTGGCGGCGCTCTATCTGGTGATCCGTCTGGCGGTGAGAACGGCGGTCAAGGAGGCCCTGCACGAGATTGCCGGGGCGATGGCCAAGGAGCTTTGGAAGGACGAGGAGCGCTAAGATATCCTGGGAGGGAGCGCCATGAAATATCCGGTCTATTCGGTTTCCCAGCTTAACGGCCATGTGAAAAGCCTGCTGGACGCCGACATGGTCCTCTCCGGTGTGTTTGTCCGGGGAGAGGTCTCCAATTATAAAGTGTATCCCTCAGGACACCACTATTTTTCCCTGAAGGACGCGGAGGGAAGCCTCCGGTGTGTTATGTTCAAGCGGGAGGCGGTAAGCCTTCGCTTCCGGCCTCAGAACGGGATGGGGGTCACGGCTTTCGGACGGGTGACTGTATTTCCCAGGGACGGACAGTACCAGCTTTACGTCTCCCACATGGTCCCCGATGGAGTGGGCGACCTGCACTTGGCCTTTGAACAGCTGAAGGCCAGGTTGGAAGCCCAGGGCCTCTTTGATGAGGCGCATAAAAAGCCTATCCCCCGGTTTCCGGGACGGATCGCCCTGGTGACTTCCCCGGTGGGAGCGGCAGTCCGGGATATGATCCGGATCCTGGGGGCGCGCTGGCCGATGGCGAAAGTCTACGTGATCCCCTGCCGGGTCCAGGGCGCGGAGGCCGCCGCCGAGATCGCGGGGGCTATCTCCTGGGTCAACGCATGGGATCTGGCCGATCTGATCATTACGGGCCGGGGCGGTGGGTCTATGGAGGACCTTTGGTGCTTTAACGATGAGTCGGTGGCCAGAGCCATCTATGCCTCAAATATCCCGGTGATCTCCGCCGTAGGCCACGAGCCCGACGTGACCATCGCGGATTTTGTGGCAGATCTGCGGGCAGCTACCCCCTCCAACGGTGCTGAGTTGGCGGTCCCTGACCAGAATGAGCAATATGAGTTGCTGGACCATCTGGGAGGGCGGATGGGGAAGGCCATGGAGCGCCGGCTTCAGGACAGCCGGGTCCTTCTAGACCGGACGGGCCGATGTCCTATGCTTCGGGACCCTATGAGTTGGGTCCGGGACCGCCGGAGTATTCTGGACCGGCAAAGAGAGCGCTTGGGTTATGCCATGAATACCGTCTTGGCCGGTCGCCGCCGGGATATGATCCGGTTGGCGGTGGGGCTGGACGCCCTGAGCCCTTTGAAGGTCCTGGGCCGGGGCTATGCCATCGCCAAGGGACCCAAGGGAATTTTGAAATCGAAAAGGGATGCTGTGCCCGGAGACCGGCTGACCCTTCACCTCTCCGACGGAACGCTTTCCTGTACGGTAGATCCGTAGGGAAAGTATGAAGCCATCCTACCGAAGGGTGAGGGCCCATATGGAAAAGGAGTGTTCCTATATGCCTGTGAAAAAACCGACCTTTGAGGAAGCCATGGCCCGACTGGAGGCTATCGTGACCCGTTTGGAGAAAGGGGATGCTCCTTTGGAGGAGGCTATGGCCCTCTTTGAGGAGGGAACCGCCTTGATGAAGCAGTGTTCTCAGGCCCTGGACCAGGCAGAACAGAAGGTGGCCAAACTGTTTCCCGCTGCCGGGGGCGAGATCGTGGAGGAGCCGATGGAGGAGATGGAGCCGTGAACTTTGCAGAACGCTTTGCTGCCGATAGGGAATTGGTGGAAAAGGCTCTTGGAGCCGTCTTTCGGGGCTGCCCGCCCCATGCAGACCTCTATGACGCCATGAATTACAGCCTTCTGGCGGGAGGGAAGCGGCTTCGGCCCATTCTGACCCTGGAATGCAGCCGCCTGTGCGGAGGGACGGATGTTCACGCTCTGTCCCTGGCCTGCGCGGTGGAGATGATCCACACCTATTCTCTGATCCATGATGATCTTCCCTGTATGGACAACGATGACCTTCGCCGGGGAAAGCCCACCAACCATATGGTATACGGCGAAGCGACCGCCGTACTGGCGGGAGACGGTCTGCTTACCGCCGCCTTTGAGACCGCCCTCGGAGCGGGGGCCTACCTGCCTGCCGGGCAGGTGACTCAGGCGTTGGAACTGCTGGCCTGCGCTGCGGGCCCTGCCGGTATGGTGGGAGGGCAGGCCCTTGACATGGCAGGGGAGGGACATGCCCTCACCCTGAGCGATGTGGAGGAACTGCAAAAGCTGAAGACGGGGGCGCTGATCTCCGCCGCAGCGGAATTGGGAGTGGTAGCTGCCGGCGGCAGCGAGGCTCAGCGGAAGGCGGTACGGACCTATGCCCAAAAGCTGGGACTTGCCTTCCAGATTCGGGACGATATGCTGGACGTTGCCGGGGACCAGGACAGTCTGGGCAAGAGCGTGGGTTCTGACGTGAGAGCGGAGAAGACCACTTTTGTTACTCTGAAGGGTCTGGAGGAGTGTGGAAATATGGTGGAACGTCTGACGGATGAAGCCATTGCCGCACTTTCCATTTTTGCCGATCCCTGGTTTCTGGAGGAGTTGGCCCGGGCCATGGTAGGCCGTACAAATTAGGGGGATGGCGATGAAGAACGCAACGGACTTTCTGACCGGCAATCTGATCTTGAACCTTGCGATCCTGGCCTGGGCCGTAGCCCAGATTCTGAAGCTTCTTGTGGTGCTTATCACCGACCGGCGGTGGAATTGGAAGCATATCCTTTCCAGCGGCGGAATGCCCAGTTCCCACTCTGCGTTTGTCTGTGCTATGGCCGCCTCCATTGTCTACCTTTACGGTTGGGGCTCTCCTCTCTTTGCCATTGCCGCAGGGGTGGCGATGGTGGTGATGTACGATGCTTTCAATGTCCGGCGGGAGACGGGGGAGCAGGCGAAAATATTGAACTACATGATGGAACACTGGAACCAGATGAAACCGGAGGAACTGTTTGACAGAGCGCTGAAGGAACTGGTAGGCCATACTCCCCTACAGGTGGTCATGGGCGCTCTGCTGGGCGTGGCCATCGGCTGGGGCGGAGGGTGGCTCTTTACCCGGTGAATGTGAAACAGAAAGAAGGATAGGGCCTTGCTGAATATACCAAATGATCTTCATCTGCTCACCGACGCCGAAGCTGAGGCCCTTTGCGGCCAGCTTCGGCAGCGTTTGGTGGAGGTGGTTTCCCAGCGGGGAGGGCACCTGGCCTCCAATCTGGGGGCAGTGGAACTCACCGTGGCCCTTCACCGGGTTTTTACGCCGGAGCGGGATCGGATCGTCTTTGATGTGGGCCACCAGTGTTACTGCCATAAAATGTTGACCGGTCGGGACGGAGCTATGGATACGCTCCGGGCTTTTGGAGGTCTTTCCGGCTTTCCCAAGCCGGGGGAGAGCGTGTGCGATGCCTTTACCGTAGGCCATGCATCCACGGCGGTATCCGCCGCGGTGGGGATGGCCCGTGCCCGGACCCTGCTGGGAAAGAACTATCACGTGGTGGCCCTTCTGGGAGACGGAGCCCTTACCGGCGGTCTGGCCTACGAGGGCCTTTCTGATGCGGGAGACAGCGGTGAGAGACTGATGGTGGTCCTCAATGACAACGGAATGTCCATCACCCAAAGTGTGGGAGGGGTGGCGGAGCATCTGGCCCGCCAGCGGCTCAAGCCCCAGTATCTTAGCTTTAAAAAAGGCTACCGCCGGGTGATGCAGGGCTTTTCCCTGGGGCGGCATATCTACAAGGTGACCCATAAGATTAAGACTGCGGTAAAAGAGACTCTTCTGCCCTGTTCTCTTTTTGAGGATATGGGATTTACCTACCTGGGCCCGGTGGACGGCCATGACGTAAAGGGTCTGACCCGGCTTATGACCTACGCGAAGGAGTTGGAGGGGCCGGTGCTTCTTCACGTTCGCACAGTGAAGGGAAAGGGCTATGCCCCTGCCGAGAAGGCGCCCGGAATATTTCACGGAGTTGGAAAATTTGATCCCGCTACCGGAGAGCCTCTTTCTAAGGGTGGACAAAGCTTTTCCTCCGTCTTTGGAGAGGCCCTCTGCACCCTGGCGGGGCAGGACCGGCGGATCTGCGCTGTTACCGCCGCCATGCAGCCGGGCACCGGGCTGGACGGATTTGCCCAAAAATTCCCTCAGCGCTTTTTTGACGTAGGAATTGCTGAGGGGCATGCCGTTACCATGTGCGCCGGTATGGCCAAGCAGGGGCTGATCCCAGTCTTTGCCGTATACTCCACCTTTTTGCAGCGGGCCTACGACATGCTCATACACGATGTGGCCCTACAAAACCTTCATGTGGTCTTTTGCGTGGACCGGGCTGGTTTGGTGGGTGAGGACGGGGAAACACATCACGGCGTTTTTGATGTGGGTTTTCTGGATACCATTCCCGGCATGACGGTACTCTCTCCCGCCAGCTTTGCCGAACTTCGGACCATGCTCCGATACGCTGTCCTTGAGGTGAAAGGGCCGGTGGCTATCCGCTATCCCCGGGGAGGAGAAGGGATCTATACCGCCGACAGCGGTCTGGAGAGCGCCGTGATCCTGCGGGAGGGGACCGACGTGACTCTGGCGGGCTACGGCGTCCAAGTCAACGCCCTTTTAGAGGCGGCGGAGCAGTTGGAAAAGGAACATATTTCAGTCGAACTTGTAAAGCTGAATATTATTACACCGACCCCTGCGGAACTCCTGTACCGCTCTCTGGAAAAAACCGGAAAACTGTGGTTTTATGAGGAGTGTATGGAGTTCAACTGCGTGGGGCAGAGGGTGGCGGCGGCATTGGCTGTGGGTGGAGCAGCAGCAAGGCATATTACTTTACGGAACCTGGGAGACAGGGTTCCACCCCAGGGGACTGTGGCGGAACTCCGCCGGATGAACAGGCTGGATGCCGAAAGCATTGCCGGGCAGGTCAGGGAGGTGATAGGTATTGAAAAAGCGTCTGGATGTACTTCTGGTTGAAAAGGGCCTTATTGACTCCCGCCAAAAGGCACAGGCCCTTATTATGGCAGGCCAGGTCTATGTAAAGGGGCAGAAGGTGGATAAGGCAGGTTCCCCCATTGATCCGGAGGCTCCTATCGAACTTCGGGGGGAGGGCCTGAAATATGTGAGCCGGGGCGGTTTGAAACTGGAAAAGGCCATGGCCCTTTGGCCCATCACTCTGGCGGGGACTGTCTGTGGCGATATCGGAGCTTCCACTGGAGGCTTTACCGACTGTATGCTCCAAAACGGGGCCGGGAAGGTCTATGCCGTGGATGTGGGCTATGGACAATTGGCCTGGAAGCTTCGGAGCGATCCCAGAGTGGTCTGTCTGGAGCGGACCAATGCCCGGTATCTTACCCATGAGGAAGTACCGGATGAGTTGGATTTTGCCAGTGTGGACGTATCCTTTATCTCCCTGAACCTGATCCTGCCTGCCCTGAAAGGACTGATGAAGCCAGAGGGGCAGGCGGTATGTCTGGTCAAGCCCCAGTTTGAGGCGGGGCGGGATAAGGTGGGGAAGAAGGGGGTAGTCCGGGATCGGGCGGTCCACCTGGAGGTCCTGGAGCGGTTTTTGGACCATGCCGGTTCCGCCGGCTTTGGTGTAATGGGTCTTACATGGTCTCCCATCCGGGGCCCGGAGGGAAATATTGAATATCTGGGCTGGCTGACGGCGGGAGAGGCCTCTGCCTGGCGGGGAGATCTGAAAGAACTGGTGGAGGCTTCCCACACGGAACTGGAGCCGCCCTCGGCGGCAGGGGAGGTATTGCCGTGAAGATCGTACTAAGTCCCAATCCATACCGGGATAAAGGCCTGAAGGCCGCTCAAAACGCCCAGCGGATCCTATGCCAAGCCGGGGCGGAGACCTGTATGTGTTTTCCCTTCGCCCTGGAGCGGGAGAATGTGGAGGTCCCGGCCCACCTGGAGTTTTTGCCGGAGGAAGAGGCTTTCGCCGGGGCAGACCTGATGGTCTGTTTTGGAGGGGATGGAACGATCCTCCATGCCGCGAAGGATGCCCAGCGCCATGGGGTTCCCGTCTTGGGAGTGAACCTGGGCAGCGTGGGCTTTATGGCGGAACTGGAGACGGCGGAGCTTTCCCAGTTGGAACGGCTCATTCAGGGAAAATACCGTGTAGAGGAGCGGATGATGCTGGATGTCTCGGTCCGCCGGGAAGGAAAAACGGTCTACCGGGACCAGGCCCTTAATGACGCGGTGATCACCAAGGGGGCGGTGGCCAGGATCATTGACCTGGAGGTCAAGGCGGACGGGGTCTCTGTGGCCCGGTTTTCGGGGGACGGGGTCATTGTCTCCACCCCTACAGGCTCCACGGCCTACGCTATGTCGGCGGGAGGACCCATCGTGGAGCCTACGGTGGAGAATATATTGGTGACTCCCATCTGTCCCCATGCCCTGCACGCCCGGTCATTTGTTTTGGATAGCCACCGCTCTGTGTCGGCCCGGATGGGGAAACTGTCCAGAAAGACGGCCTACTTATCGGTGGACGGCGGAAAAGCTTTCCGACTCAGCGCCAGCGACCAGGTGGAACTTCACCGGTCCAGGGCGCGGGCAAGGCTGATCCGCCTGACCAACCGGAGTTTTTATACCATAGTTAATCAGAAGTTGGGAGGACATGACCGGTGAAAGGAAAACGGCAGCAGGAGATCCTGGAGATCATCGCGGCCCATGAGGTGGAGACCCAGGAACAGCTTTTGGAATATCTGAAGGACCGGGGGATCTCCACCACCCAGGCCACCATCTCCCGCGACATCAAGCAGCTTCATCTGGTGAAGGAGCTGACCAGGGGAGGGGTGTCCAAATACGCTGTCTCCCACCACAAGGTTGCGGCCAATTTTTCCGGCAAGCTGCAGACCATTTTCCGGGAGTGCGTCACTTCCTTTGATGTGGCCCAGAATATTGTGGTGCTCAAGACGCTTTCCGGGCTTGCCAACGCCGCCGGAGCCGCCATCGACAGTATGGATCTGCCGGGGCTGGTGGGTTCCCTGGCGGGGGACGATACGGCGATCCTGATCATGCGGACCAATGAGTCGGCGGTGGAGTTCTGCGAGGAGATCCGGGAGATGCTGAATTAAGAGAAAGAAACTCTTTTTCTCCACAGGAG
>CANOHR010000006.1 GCA_947565875.1 uncultured Pseudoflavonifractor sp. | reverse complement strand
GTAAGTTAGCAGGTAAACATGAGAGTTATGTTGAAACACGATCAGAAAACGGTCGCTATGAAGAGCGTTCTCTTACTTACTACCCTGCGTTAGACAAGCTTCAAATCCATAACGAGTTTGAGTACAACGGTGCAGAGTTTTCTTCTTATATTGACCTTGCCCGTTCCGGTCCAGAAGAACTAATATCTTATTTTTATTATAGTTCGTCCCTCTCTGACCATTGGGATTTTCATGCAACCACACCAGTGCCTATAAGCGACCTGAACGATAATTATAATTTTTCTTTCTCCCAGGTGGACGGAGTTGCCTACAATATGGATTCCCATGAAGATCATTGTCTCTATCTCGTTTTGGATTCTCTGCATTTTGCCGACTATGTTTTACAAACATATCTTGCTGACACCGGCTATGCCATTGAAGACTTTGGCTATACTAGTCTGAACAAGTAAGGATCAGACAGCAAGGGTGGCCCTTCCGTTTTCCTGACGGAAGGGCCACCCTTCTTTTCCGCTCACTCCTCAAAGGCTCGTTTCAGGTCCCCCGCCGCCTCCGCCGCTCGTTCCTCCGGCAGCCCCGCGAAGCCCAGGACCAGGGTGCCGGGGAGGGGGTCTTTTCCCAGGCAATACTCCTCCAGTCCCCGGACCCGGTAGCCCGCCCGGGCGGCCCGGTCTGCCAGATCCTTTTCCTCCCGCCCCGGCAGGGTGAAGAGGAGATGGAGTCCCCCGTCGGCCCCCCGCAGCTCCCCCCAGTCCTCCAGAGCGGAGCAAAGGGTGTCCCGGCGCTTGCGGTAAAGGTTTCCCACCCTTCTCAGGTGGCGGCCATAGGCGCCGGAGACCAGGAACCGGTACAGGGTCTCCTGCTCAAACCGGGAGACGGTGGCGCTGGCGTGGTTGAACTTTTGACGGTAGCGCTCCAGAAGCTCCGGGGGCAGGATGAGATAGGCCACCCGGATAGAGGGGGCGATGGTGCGGCTGAAGGTACCCACATAGATGACCCGCCCTCCTTCGTCCAAAGCCTGCATGGCAGGGATAGGCCGGGAGGCGTAGCGGAATTCGGAGTCATAGTCGTCCTCAATGAGATACCGTCCCGGCTTTTCATAGGCCCAGCGGAGAAGCTCCCCCCGCCTTCCCACCGGAGTAGTGATCCCCATGGGGAACTGGTGGGAGGGGGTCACATAGGCCACGTCCGCCCCTGAGCGCTCCAGGGCGGAAATCTCCATTCCCCTTTCATCCAGGGGAACAGGAACGTATCTCCGGCCCAGGTTGTCCAGCAGCCGCCGGAGGGAACCATACCCCGGATCCTCCAGACCGAAGACCGCCTCTGGGAGAAGCTGGAGAAGGATCCACATGACTCCCTCCAGTCCCGCCCCCAGCACCACCTGTTCCGGAGAACAGTTCACCCCCCGGTACTGGTGAAGAAAATCGCTGAGGGCGCTTCGGAGCCTCCAGTCCCCCTGGCCCTCCCCCCGCTGAAGAAGCCCCGGATTTTGATAGACCGCCTCCCGGCTCAGGCGGGCCCAGGTGGCAAAAGGGAAAACGGAGGTATCCACCGCCGAGGTGGAAAAGCACTCGTCCAGCCTCTCCCTCTCCTGGGCGGGGGCGGGAACGCTTCTGGGCGGGGCAGGAATGGCGGCAAGGGCGGGAGCCACCCGGCAGCTGCTGCGGGGGTAGGACTCCAGATACCCCTCCGCCAGCAAAAGCCCGTAGGCCTTCTCCACCGTAGTCAGACTCACCCCCAAATGCTCCGCTAGTGCCCGTTTGGAGGGCAGCTTCTCCCCCTGGACCAGGGTGCCAGAGCGGATGAGGGAGACGATATAGCGGTAAAGCTGGTCATAGAGGGGAGAGCCTTCCTCAAAGCGAAGGGTAAATTCCGTCATGGCAGCCTCCTTCTGACCTTCTTCTATTTTGCCTTTATTTCAACAGGGAAGGGGTCAGTTTTTCTTTATGGTAGCAGACCCCTTTCCTACCGTCAACTCCTTTCCTCTTGCAATTCTTTTCCCAATTGGGTATGATGGAGAAAAAATGAGGTGAAGGTTATGCGGCTTTTTGATTCTCACGCCCTCGTCGAAACAAGCTCCCTATCCCTCGCTTTCGGCTAAAGCCGAAAGCTCGCTCAGTTCGCTGTTTCTCCTCTCCCCACAAATCCACTTACATGGATTTGTGGGGACCCCATTTTTTCTTTGAGGTGAGGTTATGCGGCTTTTTGATTCCCATGCCCATTACTATGATAAGGCTTTTGACCCGGACCGGGACGAAGTCCTTTCTGCTCTTCCGGCCAAGGGGGTGGAGGGGATCGTCTGTCCTGGCTGTGATCTGGAGTCCTCCCGTCAGAGCATGGCCCTGGCGGAGAAGTACCCCTTCCTCTGGTTTGCCGCCGGGCTCCACCCGGAAAACCTGGAGGGGACCTCCCTGGATGACTTGGAGGAGGTCAAAAAAATGGCCGCCCACCCCGAATGCGTAGCCATTGGGGAGATCGGTCTGGACTATTACTGGGTCAAGACCCCGGAGGACCGGGCCAGGTCCCGGGACTTCTTCGACGCCCAGCTCTCCCTTTCCGAGGAGTTGGACTTACCCGCCATTGTCCACGACCGGGACGCCCACCGGGATACGGTAGACCTGGTCCGTGCCCACCCCAAAGCAAGGGGGGTATTCCACTGCTGCGCCCTCTCTGCGGAGGAGGCCAAAGTGGTCCTCGACCTGGGCTGGTACGTCTCCTTTACAGGCAACGTCACCTTCCAGAAAGCCCGGCGGGCCCTGGAGGTCATAGCCGCCGCTCCCCTGGACCGGATCATGATCGAGACCGACGCCCCCTATATGGCTCCCGAGCCCTTTCGAGGAAGGCGGTGCGATTCCGGGTATGTGTACCGGGTGGCCGAGACCATCGCCCAGGTGAAGGGTCTTTCCGGTGAGGAGGCAGCGGAGGCCACTTTGCAAAACGCCCTGCGTTTTTTTGGATTAGAAGGATAACAAGGGGCCTGTTGCAAAACGCGCAAATTGCACAAAGGTCCGTCATTCCGAGAAAAAAGGCCGCCTCCCGGCGGCCTTTTTTCGTGGGAATCCGTTGCCCCAACCTGGGAGTACGGATTGCCACGGGCCGCAAGGCGCGGCCCTCGCAATGACAGACCATGTGCATTATGGCAATTTTGCAGCAGGTCCCGCTTCTTTATTCCGATCTTCTGATTTTTCTTACCGCTTTGCCGCCAGCTTGCCCGCCCGGCGGCCGAAGGTGACGCTCCGGCCTGCGGCGCAGCCCGCCAGCAGGTTGGGGTAGCTGGCGTCAAAGTAGCCGCCGGAGCAATCCCCCGCCACGTAAAGGCCCTCAATGGGCTTGCCCTCGGGAGTGAGGGCGTTCATATTTTCGTCGATCTTGATGCCGTCCAGGGTGCAGATGAAATAACCGCCGCTCATACGGACCCCTTCAAAGGGAGCCTTCCGCAGCTGGGACAGACGGTAGGGCTCCTTACCGAAGTCCTCGTCCTTCTGCATATCGTAGAGTTCATTATACCGGTCCACCGTGGCCTTGAAGGTATCCACAGGAAGGCCAAGCTTCTCGGCCAGTTCCTCGATGGTATCCGCCGTCACCACGATCCCCTGCTCCCGGTACATGGGCATAAAAACGCCCTCGTTGAACTCCAGCGGCCATACCGCCTCCGCGCCGTTGGCGTGGGGGAACATCCGGCTGCACCCGTGAGAATCAAAGCGCTCCATATCCTTGATATAATCGGCGTCCCACACCATGGCATAGGTCATGCCGGGAAGGTTGAAGGCGTCGTGGAGAATGTGGTCATAGCAGCCAGACTCATTGGTAAAGCGCTTTCCGTCCAGACCCACCTTCAGGAAGGGTTGGGAGCCCATCCAGAAAAGGACGCCCTCTTCCGCGCAGCCCACCTGATCGGCCTTGATCCCGCCCCGGTCAAAGAGCATGGAGGCATGGCTCTCGTCCATGGCGGCCCCCGCCCAGAGGCAAGCTTTGATGCCATCGCCCTGACTGCCGGGATAGGAATAGTTGATATTGATCATTTTTACCGTCTCAGGCTGAAGGGCGTTGAGCATATCCATGTTAAGGCTGTAGCCGCCGGTGCAGACGATGACGCCCTTAGCGGCATTGTAACGAACATAGCCGTCCCCGGTTTTGGCATAGATCCCGGTGACCTTCTCCCCCTCCTTGATGAGTTCCACCAGGGAGGTATCGTAGTGGATCTCCAGACCAAGGCCCTTGGCATACTCCTTCAGAGCCTTGGCGGTCTTGCCCTCATAGTCGTCCCCCAGGTCGCTGAACTGGATGGAGTGGCCCACGTCAAAAATGGGGTAGCGGACGGCGTGGGAGTGATCGTCCACCTCATGGAGGAAGCGGTAACCCGCCTCGGCCATACGCTGGGTATACCAGTCCACAGTCTCGCCGGAATAGTCGGCCCAGACCTTATAAAGCCGCTGGTCGCCGTAGCCGTTACTCTGGCGGTACATTTCGGTGATCACGTCAAACTTGTCCGGGTCATCCTTATTCTCGATCTGCTGCTTGCTGCCCACGGCAGCGATGGTATCCCGGACGCCCGATCCGCCGTAGTCCTCTCCAAACTTCTCAATGAGGATGGTTTTGGCTCCCTCCTCCACGGCGGCGCAGGCGGCAAAGAGTCCGGCGGTACCGGCGCCGATGACCAGGACCTCGGTATCGACGGTCTTGACCACTTCACTGTCCTTGATCTCAGGAGCCTGACCCAACCAGTCGGCAGAGTCCTTTTCTGCCTTGCTGCCCTCGCCCCGGATCAGACTCACGTCGATCCCCTTGGCCTGGGCAATACAGTCCTCCAGAGCGGCCTTGGCGGCCTTGGAGGTAACGGTGGCCCCGGAGACCCCCTCCACCTCGATACTCTGCTTCTCCAGGATCTCCTGGGCCATTTTCTCCCCCACGGGCTTGCCCAGGCCCTCAGTCTCCCCGGCGGTGTCCACCGTGGCGGAGAGGATCTTTGTCTCGTCTACCTCGATGGTGACGGTAACATCGCTCTCCATGCCCTTGGCGGAGGCAGTATAGGTACCGGGGGTGTAGATCTTCTCCCCGGCGGCGCTGGGCTGCGCGGAGGGAGCAGGCTCCTCCTGCTTACACCCCGCCAGCACGCCCAGGGCGGCGATCCCGGCGGCTCCCGCCGCACCCTTCAGAAAGTCTCTGCGGCTCAGCTTCTTTTTCTGTTCGCTCATTCCATGTTCCTCCTTTATGACATATGGCTTCTGCGTTGCTCCGGCGGCCTTAAACCACCTATTGTTATGATTATAACAGCTTTACTTTTTCGGAAAAAGAAGATATAATTTATCCACATCCGCAGGCTGAGCCTGCGTTTTGGAGGAAGGGACATGGATATCACCCAGCTTCGCTACTTTTTGAAAACAGCGGAAACTCTGAATTATACCCGTGCCGCCGGAGCTTTGTTTATTACCCGCCAGTCCCTGCGGCAGGCCATTGCCGCCATAGAAAAGGAATTGGGCGCCCCCTTGTTTTACAATGAGCGCAATCACCTTTCCCTCACCGAAAGCGGAGCCTGCCTGGCCTTGCAGGGCGCCCGGGTAACGGAGGAGTTCGACCGCATGTGGGCGGACACTCTTCGTCTTGCCTCCCGGCAGGCCTCCCTGAAGGTGGCCTTCTCTGAAAGCCTGTCCCCCTTCCTTCTGCCCGATCTGGACCAGGCCCTTCGCCGGTTTCAAAGCCGGTTTCCCCACATTCCCCTGGAGGTATCCCGGTGGGAGATGGACCGGGTGCTGGACGCCGCCGAGGCAGGGGAGATCGACTGCGGCTGCGTGCTGCAAATGCCCTGCCTCCATCCGGGGTGTACCTTTCGGATATTGAAAACCTTCCCCGCCGCCCTGGATTTTGGAGAGGGCTTTTCTCTCTTTGACCGCCCGAAAAAACCCCTTTGCCTGGAGGAATTGGATGGTCTTCCCTGCGTAGGGATGGGAAGCCCCCAGCGGTTTATGGCTCCCCTCTGGGAGGATTGCCTTGCCAGAGGCATACGCCCGGATTACCGGGTGATCCCCAATACCATCGACGCCTTCTATCAGGTCCAGAACGGTCTGGCGGCGGGCTTCGACATCCTGGAAGACGGGGACCTGGGCGCCCGCCCCATCCATTCCGCACCTCTTCCCGATTATCATTGGGAGTTGACCCTTCTCTGCCCCCAGGACCGCCCCAATCGGGGCGGAACGGAGATCTTCTGCGCCTTTCTGGAGCAGGAGCTTACGCTTTTTTCCGCCAATCCAGAAGTGAAAACCTCTTCCTTTTCCGCCGCACCAGATATCGTATAAAGGAGCCGCCAGTCATATCAGGCCGGCGGCCTTGCTTTCTGTGAAAAAAGCGACAAAAAAGGCTCCATGAATTTTTATGAACTTTTGGAAAATTGATTTACTCCATCCATTTTTTGTGCTATTATGTTTAAAGTTTCGATCAAAGGAAGTTGATGTATGAAGATCCAACAGGCCACCAAACGGGAGACCGGACATATTGCCGCCGGGACCCTGTGTTTTTCCGTTGCGATGAACCTGGTGTTTACCTGTCTCGGGCGTTGGGATATCACGGTTTTGTGGGGCGCTCTTCTGGGGGGCGGCTTTGCCGTCTTGAATTTCTTCCTTCTGGGCCTCACCGTGCAGAAGATGGCCGCAGATCCCAACGAGAAGCGGGGAAAGATGACCATGCAGCTTTCCTACACCCTTCGAATGCTCTTTACCCTGTTTATTGTGATGTTGGCCATCAAGCTTCCCCAGTTCTCCTGGCCCGCCGCAGTGATTGCCCTGTTCTTCCCCCGGCTCACCATTCTGGCCATGCAGCTTCTGGGAATGTACCGGCCCGCAGATGATCAAACGCAAGAAAAAGAAGGAGGTGATCCATCGGTATGAACGTCAGTATTACCGGCCCGCGCATCTATTGGACCATTCCGGTCCTGGGCGGGATCCCCATTACGGAGACTATCGTCAACAGCCTGCTGGTTTCCCTGTTCATTCTGGGAATGTGTATTTTCCTGACCAAGGACCTGAAGGTCCGGGCGGTGAGCAAGCGGCAGGTGGTGGCGGAATTTTTGGTGGAGACAGCCCAGAGTTTTGTTAACGGCAACATGGGCGTACGCTTCTCTTACTACGGTCCCTTTGTGGCGGCTCTGTTCGCCTCCTCCATTCTGGGAAGTCTTCTGAGTCTTCTGGGCCTGTTCCCCCCCACCAGCGACCTTTCCACCACGGGAGCCTGGGCGGTGATGGTCTTTGTCCTCATCACCTATAACAAGATCCGCGTTGGCGGCGTGGGAGGATATCTGAAGGGCTTTACCCAGCCCATTCCCATCCTGACCCCCTTTAATGTCCTTTCTGAGCTTGCCACTCCCATTTCCATGGCCTTCCGTCACTTCGGAAACGTGGTGTCGGGAAGCGTCATCACCACCCTGGTCTATGCCGCCCTGGCCGCCGCCTCCACAGCGGTGATCGGCCTTTTGTCCGGCACGGTCTTTGTTCCCGCCGTCGTGGCCCTTTTGGGCGTCGCGCTGCTGGTGACAGGCATCCGGCACAAAAAGATGATGAAAAAGATCCTGGGCGTGATCGCCGCAGTCCTGGGTGGTCTGGGCCTGCTGGGGTATCTGGGGACTTATTTGGACATCCCTGTGCTCCAGGTCGGCCTTCCCGCCATTCTCAGCGTGTACTTCGACCTTTTCTCCAGCGCCATGCAGGCCTATATCTTCTGCATGCTTACCACCCTCTACATCGCCAACGCGGCGGAGGAGTAATGCCCCTTGTTTTCTGACGCCGGCTCCGGCGCTGAAAATACACAAGAAACATTTTTGATTGAGGAGGAACTTCACTATGGAAAGAGCTATCGTTTTGATGGGCTGCGCCATCGGCGCCGGTCTCGCCCTGATCGCCGGTATCGGCCCTGGTATCGGCGAAGGTTATGCTGTCGGTAAGGCCCTGGAATCCATCGGCCGTCAGCCCGAGTGCAAGGGCGACGTCACGTCCACCATGCTTCTGGGCTGCGCCATCGCCGAGACCACCGGCATCTACGGCTTCGTCACGGGTCTGCTGCTCATCTTTGTGGCCCCCGGCATTTTCATGGGTCTGCTGTAAGAAAAGCCGGGCAACGCGGGACCTGACCGTCCCGCCCCATAAGGAGGAGACAATATGGAATTTCAAGAACTTGTCGGCCTCGCCCCGTGGACTGCCATCTTCCAGATCTGCAACCTGCTGCTTTTGGCTGCGGGGGTAAAACACTTTCTCTTCAAGCCGGTACAGAATGTGCTGGCCCAGCGGAAGGAGCAGGTGGAGGGTACTTACGCCAACGCGGAAAAGGCGGAGGGCGAGGCCCTGGCCATGCGGGAAGAGTGTGAAAAGCGGCTCTCCGGCGCTAAGGATGAAGCGTCTGAGATCGTGAAGACCGCTACGGTGCGGGCCAGCGCCCGGACCGAGGAGATGATGACCGCCGCCCGGGCCGAGGTGGCCGCCCTGAAAACCAAGGCGGACGCCGAGATCGAAAGCGAGCGGCGCAAGGCGGCCAGCGAACTGAAAAACGACATTTCCGAGTTGGTATTGAACATCGCCGGTCTTGTGGTGGAGAAGGAGATCGACCCCTCCGCCCACAAGGATCTGATCGATGACTTTATCAGCCACGTGGGTGATGAATGATGACCGCCCTGGAAAAGGAGTATGGCGACGCCCTCTACTCCCTGGCTGCGGAGGAAAATTGCCTGGATGAGGCTCTGGAGGGCCTCTCCCTGGCGGTAAACGCCTTTCAGGAGAACCCCGGCTATCTGACCCTGGTCCAGAACCCCGCCCTTCCCAAAGAGGAGCGGCTGGAGCTTTTGTCCAATGCCTTTGACGGACTCCATCCCTATGTTTTAAATCTTTTGAAACTCCTGTGTGGACGCTCGGCCCTGGGTTTGGCCGCCGGCGCTCTGGAGCAGTTCAAAAGCCTTCTCTACGAAGCGCGGGGTATCGTACCCGTGGAGGCCGTCAGCGCCGTGCCCCTTACCGAGGCGCAGCGGGAAGCTCTCCGGGACAAGCTATCCGCTAAGCTGGGCAAAACCATTCTGCTGGAAAACAGGATCGACCCGTCCGTTCTGGGCGGCGTGAAGCTGCGCTACCAGGGCAGGGAACTGGACGGCACCGCCGCCGGACGGCTCTCCTCTCTGCGCCGCGCCCTGACCCAGGCATAAGGGAGCTTCCCGGCCTGGTCGGAACGATAGGAAAGTTGGTGAGACGATGCAGTTAAGACCTGAGGATATCAGCAAGATCATCAAAAGCCAGATCAAAAACTATGAGACCAAGATCGAGTCTGCCGAGACGGGCACCGTGATCCTGGTGGGCGACGGCATCGCCCGGGCCTATGGCCTGGAAAAGTGCATGGCAAACGAACTGGTGGAATTCTCCAACGGCGAGTACGGCATGGCTCTGAATCTGGAGGAGGACAGCGTAGCCATCGTGCTGCTGGGCTCCGACGAGGGCATTAAGGAAGGCGATACCGTCAAGCGTACCGGCAAGGTGGTCTCCGTCCCTGTGGGCGAGGGGCTTATCGGTCGGGTGGTGAACCCCCTGGGCCAACCCATCGACGGTAAGGGTCCCATTACCGCCGCCGAGACCCGGCCCATCGAGCGCAACGCCCCCGGCATCATTCAGCGCAAAAGCGTTTCCGTGCCTCTCCAGACGGGCATCAAGGCCATCGACTCTATGATCCCCATTGGCCGGGGCCAGCGGGAGCTCATTATCGGCGACCGGCAGACCGGTAAAACGGT
Organism: uncultured Pseudoflavonifractor sp.; assembly: GCA_947565875.1. Taxonomy (GTDB): domain Bacteria; phylum Bacillota; class Clostridia; order Oscillospirales; family Oscillospiraceae; genus Vermiculatibacterium. The sequence continues at coordinate 9,801 of CANOHR010000006.1, read as the reverse complement.
GATCGCCACCGATACCATTATCAACCAGAAGGGCAAGGACGTGATCTGCATTTACGTGGCCATCGGGCAGAAGCGCTCCACCGTGGCCCAGCTGGTGGACACCCTGACCCTGGCGGGCGCTATGGACTATACCATTGTAGTATCCGCCTCCGCCTCGGAACTGTCCCCCGTGCAGTATATTGCCCCCTACGCCGGTTGCGCCATGGGTGAATATTTTATGGACCAGGGTAAGGACGTGCTGGTGGTCTACGACGATCTTTCCAAACACGCCGTAGCTTACCGGGCCCTCTCCCTTCTGATCCGCCGTCCCCCCGGACGGGAAGCCTATCCCGGCGATGTATTCTACCTCCACTCCCGGCTTCTGGAACGGGCCGCCCGGCTGGCCCCCGAGTACGGCGGAGGCAGTTTGACAGCCCTCCCCATCATTGAGACCCAGGCCGGCGACGTTTCGGCCTATATCCCTACCAACGTGATCTCCATCACCGACGGCCAGATCTTTTTGGAGACCGAACTCTTCCACTCAGGCGTCATGCCTGCGGTAAACCCCGGTATCTCGGTCTCCCGGGTGGGCGGCAACGCCCAGATCAAGGCCATGAAGAAGGTGGCGGGCACCTTGAAGCTGGCCTACTCCCAGTACCGGGAGCTCCAGTCCTTTGCCCAGTTCGGCTCCGATCTGGACGCCGACACCAAGCGGCGTCTTGCCCAGGGCGAACGGATCGTGGAGGTGTTGAAGCAGGACCGGAACGCTCCGGTGCCTGTAGAACTTCAGGTGTGTATCCTCTACGCCGTCACCAACGATTACCTGGTAAGTGTACCCGTAGAGCAGATCTCCGCCTACGAGCAGGAGCTTTACGAGGACCTTCAGAATCTTCACGACGCCGACATTCTTGCGCCCATCCGTGAAACCGGAGCCCTCTCCGACGAGACGGTGGAGGCGCTGAAAAAGGCGCTGGGCGATTTTACCGACCGGTTCCTCAAATCCCACGCCTAAAAGGAGGTGAGGCCCCATGGCGGCTTCCTCTATGAAAGATATCAAGATCCGGATCAAGAGTGTGCAAAGCACCATGCAGATCACCAAGGCCATGGAGTTGGTGGCCTCCTCCAAGCTAAGAAGGGCTAAGGAACGGGCGGAGGCTACCCGGCCCTACTTTACCACTCTTCACCAGACCCTTTCCGACATTGCCTACAGCAACACGGAATTTTACTCTCCCTTTGTTCAGAAGCGGGAGGTAAAAAAGGTCTGCTGTGTTATGATCGCCGGAGACCGTGGTCTGGCAGGCGGCTATAACAGCAACCTTTTCAAAGCGGTGGCCCAGTACATGGAAGGCAAAAACCTCTGCGTCATGCCCATCGGAAAAAAGGCGGTGGAGTATTGCGCCCACCGGGGCCTGGAGATGGTAAGCGGCGAATACCTGTCGGTGGAGGATCTGGGGCTCCGGGATTGCTTTGCCATTGCACGGCTCCTGTGCGCCCAGTTCCGGCAGGGGGCCTTTGACGAACTGTACGTGGGGTACACCAACTTTGTCTCCATGCTCAGTCAGCAGCCCGCCGTCCTTCAACTTCTGCCTGTCCACTACGACCGGGCGGAGACAAAGAGCAAGGCGGAGAGCCTTCTGGAATATGAGCCCTCCAGTCAGGCGGTCTATGACGCCATTGTCCCCGAATATGTGGGCGGCCTTCTCTGGGGGGCTGTGGCCGAAAGCCTGGCCAGCGAGTTGGGAGCCCGGCGTACCGCCATGGACGCGGCCAGCAAGAACGCCGGAGAGATGATCGACGACCTCTCTCTGAAATATAACCGGGCCCGGCAGGGGGCCATTACCCAGGAGATCACTGAGATCGTGGCGGGCGCCGAGGCCTGACGCCGCGACTGCCTTTTGGAAGGAGATACGCCTATGAACGAGCAAAATATCGGCACAGTGACCCAGATCATCGGGCCTGTGCTGGACATCAAATTCCCCGACGGGCATCTGCCCGGCCTTCTCAACGCCATCACGGTAGAGAATGGAGACAAGACCGTCACACTGGAGGTAGCCCAGCACATCGGCGACGATGTGGTGCGCTGTATCGCCATGTCCAGCACCGACGGCCTGGTCCGGGGCGCCAAGGCGGTAGATACCGGTTCCCCCATCACCGTCCCTGTGGGGGACGGCTGCCTGGGCCGGATCTTTAACCTGCTGGGCGATCCCATCGACGAAATGCCTGCTCCCCAGACTCAGGAGCGCTGGCCCATCCACCGCCAGCCCCCCGCCTTTGACGAGCAGGAGAGTACCACCGAGATCCTGGAGACGGGCATCAAAGTGGTAGACCTCATTTGCCCCTACGCCAAGGGCGGTAAGATTGGACTCTTTGGCGGCGCCGGCGTGGGCAAGACGGTCCTTATCATGGAGCTTATCAACAACGTGGCCAAGGAGCATGGCGGACTGTCGGTTTTCACCGGCGTTGGCGAGCGTACCCGGGAGGGCAACGACCTTTATAACGAGATGAAGGAGTCCGGGGTCCTCTCCAAGACCGCCCTGGTCTACGGTCAGATGAACGAGCCCCCTGGAGCCCGTATGCGGGTGGGACTTTCCGGCCTTACCATGGCGGAGTACTTCCGGGACAAGGAAAACCAGGACGTGCTTCTCTTTATCGACAACATTTTCCGCTTTACCCAGGCGGGTTCTGAGGTCTCGGCTCTGCTGGGCCGTATGCCCTCCGCCGTGGGCTACCAGCCCACCCTGGCTACCGAGATGGGCGCTTTGCAGGAGCGGATCACCTCCACCAAGAAGGGCTCCATCACCTCGGTCCAGGCCGTCTACGTCCCTGCCGACGACCTGACTGACCCCGCCCCCGCCACCACCTTTGCCCACCTGGACGCCACCACGGTTCTGAGCCGTGCCATCGCCAGCCAGGGCATTTACCCGGCGGTGGATCCCCTGGACTCCACCTCCCGGATCCTGACCCCCGACGTGGTGGGCAATGAGCACTACGAGGTAGCCCGTGCCGTCCAGCAGGTCCTTCAGCGCTACAAGGAGCTTCAGGACATCATCGCCATCATGGGCATGGACGAGCTGAGCGAGGACGACAAACTTACCGTCTCCCGGGCCCGGAAGATCCAGCGCTTCCTCTCCCAGCCCTTCAGCGTGGCCGAGCAGTTTACCGGTATGCAGGGTAAGTACGTCCCCCTGAAGGAGACCATCCGGGGCTTTAAGGAGATCATTGAGGGCAAGCACGACGACCTTCCCGAATCCGCCTTCCTCTTCGTGGGCACCATCGAGGAGGCTGTAGAGAAGGCCAAGAGCCTGTAAGGCTTTGGGGGAAAGGAAACTTCTATGACGACCTTTCATTTACAGATCGTGACCCCCGACGGGGGCTTCTACGACGGAAACGCCGAGAAGCTGATCGTCCGGGCCCTGGGGGGCGACGTGTGTATCCTGCCCCGCCATGCCCCCTATGTGACCGCCCTGGGGACCGGGGAGGCTGCCGTGGTCATCGACGGTCAGAGGAAAACGGCGGCCTGCGCCGGAGGGATGCTGGCGGTAACAAAGGATGACGTCCGGCTGGTAGCCACCACCTTTGAGTGGGCCGAGGACATTGACAAAAACCGTGCCCAGCGGGCCAAGGAGGAGGCGGAGCGCCGGATCCAGAACGCCAAGGACGGCGCCGAGTTGGAAATGGCCAAGGCCAAGCTTTCCCGTGCCCTGGCCCGGATCAAGGCCGCGGGGTAAACCAAAACAGCAAAAAAAGCAGACGCTTCGGCGTCTGTTTTTTTGCCTCCAGCAGTACCCGGCCCCTGCCTTCCGAAGAAAAAGCGGATGCCTCCCGCAAATTTGGATTCGACTTTTTGCCCTCTCTGTGGTACTATGATGAAAAGGAGGGAACAGCCATGGTCCGCTATACCGACAGAAACAAGACTCCCCTGGCTTACCACACTTTTTTTCGCTTTGTCGCCCTTCCGCTTGGTATTCTGGTGACCCTCGGAAACATCTTTGAGGAACTGGGTTATTTTAAAGAGTTTCAGCTTCACCCCGGCGACCTTCTATATGCCCTTACTGTCATAGATCTTATTTTTTTCTTGACAGATCTGGCGCTGCTGGTGGTTTGCGTTGTGGGACTGTTTCGTTGGGCCGCTTATGGCTGGTATGCTGTTATGATCCATCTTCCCCTCACTGTCGTTTACCGACTATATATAGTCATCATTTTTTACCTCTATGACGTCCCTGATATTTCTATGGCGGAAGCCTCCCTGATCGCCGTTGTCATTTTCTATCCGTTGGTAGCGGTCTATTACTTCAAACGAAAGGCCCTGTTTTTCCCCTCCGCACAACAGCCTGAAACACTGCCGGCGCCAGAGGAATTTTCTCTGGCGCAGCCGCTCCAAGCTTCCTCCCCCCAGGCGGCCTTTTGCCGCAAATGTGGTCAAAGTCTACCGTCAGGCGCCTCCTTTTGTTCCCGGTGCGGTACTCCTGTAAAGATAGAAACTCCCCCCTTTCAATAAAGAGGCGGACAAAAAACACCGCCGGAGGCTTCCTGCCTCCGGCGGTGTTTTTCTTTTTTAGTCGTCCCAGTCAGCGTAGTCGTCATACTCCGACGGACTTTGGCAGCACTTCAGGCCCAGGGCCTTTCCCACAGAATGGACGCACTCGGTGATCTTGTCCCAGTAGGCAATGACGCAGCACGCCGCCGCCGCAAGGGCCAGACAAAGCCCCACGATCTTCAGTACAAAACGGGCGATCTTCATAAGCGCGGTTCCCCCTTTTTTAAATAGCTACCCATAGTTTACACGATTTCAGGGAAAATTACAATTGTTTCTACCCACTTTTTCCCTTGTAATTTTGCGGAAAATAGAATACAATAGAAACGATAGAATGGAAAAAAATGCTTCGTGTTAAAAAAAGGAGGGTCTTCCCCATGAAGCTGCAAACGGAAAAGGGCCTGATCACCATCAGCAGCGACGTCTTTACCAACATCACCGGCGCCGCCGCCACCAACTGCTACGGGGTGAAGGGCATGGCCATCCGCTCCACCACCGACGGTCTTGTCCATCTTCTTCGCCGGGAGTCCATGTCCAAGGGCGTAAAGGTCACCTACAACGAAGACGGCACCATCTCCCTGGAACTTCACATCATTGTGGACAATGGGGTAAACCTGATGGCGGTGAGCCGCTCCATCATGAGCGAGGTCAAGTATAACGTCAGCCGGGCCACCGGCGCGGAGGTCAAACGGGTGGATGTATTCGTTGACTCCATGGTCATCGGCTGAAAGGAAGGAACAAACTATGATCACTACCATTGACGGGGCGTTGTTCGCCCGGATGATCGTCCACGGCTCGGCCGCCATCAGCGCCCAAAAACAGCAGATCAATGAACTCAACGTCTTTCCCGTCCCCGATGGGGACACTGGCACCAACATGTCCATGACCATGAGCGCTGCTGCCCAGGAAATGGGTAAAAAGAGTTATTCCTCTGTGGGCGCCGCCGCCAACGCCACCGCCAACGCCCTTCTCCGGGGCGCACGGGGCAACTCCGGCGTGATCCTCTCGCTCCTCTTCCGTGGCCTTGCCAAGGCGGTAAAGGAAAAGGAGACCATCGACGGCCGGGACCTGGCTATTGCCCTGGACTTCGGCGTGGCCGCTGCCTATAAGGCGGTAATGAAGCCCGCCGAGGGCACCATCCTCACCGTCTCCCGGCTCTCCGCCGCCGCCGCGGCCGCCGCCGCCCGGGAGGACAGCGGCGCCGAGTATGTGCTGGAGAACGCCATCCGGGAGGGCCTGGTGGCTTTGGAACATACCACCGAGCAAAATCCGGTCCTTAAAAAGGCCGGAGTGGTGGATTCCGGCGGAAAGGGCTTCCTGGTCATTCTCCAGGGTATGCTGGATGAGATGCGGGGGGAGGCTATGCCTGAGGGCGCCGATCTTCCCGAGGCCAAGCCCACCGGGGCCGACTTTGCCTCTCTGGGGGACGAGGACATCACCTTTACCTATGACACGGTCTTCATCGTCCGTAAGGAGAAGGAGAACGTGAACCTGGAGCCCTTCCGGGCCTACCTCAACAGCATTGGCGACAGCTTGGTCATCGGAGAGAGCGACGAGGAGTTCAAGGTCCACGTTCACACCGATACTCCCGGCGCCGCTTTGACGGAGAGCGCCAAGTACGGTATTTTGGAACTTGCCAAGATCGAAAATATGCGCACCCAGGCGGAGGATCTGGCCGCCGGGAAGCATGTCCAGTCCACCGACGACCTGGACCAGGTGGAAAAGCAGCTGGAGGAGCCCGTTATTGCCGAACCGGAAAAGCGCTACGGCGTGGTGGCGGTGGCCGCAGGCCAGGGGCTGGCCTCCGTATTCAAGGATCTGGGGGTGGACGGGGTCATCTCCGGCGGTCAAACCATGAACCCCTCCACCGAAGACATCCTTCGTCAGATCAACGCCACTCCCGCCGAGGTGGTCTTTGTCCTTCCCAACAACAAAAATATTATTATGGCCGCCCAGCAGTGTGAAAGGCTGGTGGAGGGCAAGCAGGTAGTGGTGATCCCCAGCAAAACGGTACCTCAGGGCATTGCCACCCTGCTGGTCATGGATCCCGACGCCGATATAGAGGCAAACGTCTCCGCCATGACGGAGGCTATGTCCGGCGTCTCCACCGCCGAGGTGACCTACGCCGCCCGGGACAGCGACTTCGGCGGCTTTGCTATCAAGAAGGGAGACCATATGGCCCTTTTGAACGGAAAGCTCTTTGACACCCAGAAGAGTCTGGACAAGATCCTGAAGAAGATGGCCAAGGAGGAACTTTTCCAGAACGCCGAGTTTATCAACATCTACTATGGTGAAGATGTAAAGGAATCCGACGCGGAGAAGGCCCTGAAGCTCTTCACCGCCGCCTGTCCCAAGGCGGAGATCACCCTTCTCTCAGGCGGACAGCCAGTCTACTACTATATGATCTCGGCTGAATAAGATATCCTGGGATCCACCTGGATAAGGCGCGTAAAAGCGGCCCGATGAGGTCATCGGGCCCTACGGTTCCTCCCTTCGTAGGGCCCTGTGACCTCACGGGGCCGCTGCTTATTTATCGGCCCAATCAGGCTCTTTTATCGCAAAGGAGAAACGCCATGCTAGGCATTATCGACGTAGGCGGCGGGATGAGGGGAGCTTTCACCGCCGGGATCTACGACTATTTTAACGACCAGGGCCTCCAGCCTTTCGACTACCTGATCGGCGTATCCGCCGGAAGCGGCAATATGGTCTCCTACCTTGCCCGCCAACGGGGGCGGAATCTTCGCTTTTACCTGGACTACGCCTTTCGCCGGGAGTATATGTCCATGCACAATATGCTGCGCACCGGCTCCTATATCAATCTGGACTATCCCTATACCTTCCTTTCCGGTCCCGGTGGGGAGGACCCGGTGGATCTGGACGCCTTCAACGCCGATACCGCCCGCTATGAGGCGGTGGTCACCGACGCGGAAACGGGGGAAGCCGTCTATTATGGCAAGAAGGAGCTGGCCCAGGGAGATTTTGACGTGATTAAAGGCTCCTGCTGTGTGCCGGGAGCCTGCCGGCCCTATCCGGTGAAGGGGAGGCTCTGCTTCGATGGAGGCATTGCCGATCCGGTCCCCTACAAGCGGGCTTTGGAGCAGGGCTGCGACAGGCTGGTACTTCTTCTTACCCGACCGGCGGACTACCTCCGCCCACTGCTGGATCACCAGGATGTCATGGAAACGGCCCTCGGCCGTTGGCCCAACACCTACAGCGCCCTTCTCCGCCGCTCCATCCGGTATAACCGGGATGTGGCGGCCATCCGGGAGATGGAGAGGGAGGGGAAGGCCCTGCTGGCCGCTCCCTCCGATATCGGCGGTATGGCCACCCTCACCCGGGACAAAGCGGCGGTGGAACGGCTTTACCACATGGGGTATGACGAAGGGCCCAGGATATTGAAGTTTGTGGAAATGTAGGGCGTCGCGCCCTACTTGACTTTGCAGGGGCCTTGACGTACAATAAAGCCAACTTTTACCGAAAAGGATGGAGAGACATATGGCGCAGGACAACAAGAAGCAGGTGGAGCAGATCACCGATATGGAGGCGAACTTTGCCCAGTGGTATACCGACGTATGCCGGAAGGCGGAACTCATTGACTATACCAGTATGAAGGGTATGTTTATCCTCCGGCCCTACGGCTACGCTCTCTGGGAAAACATCCAGGCCATCCTGGATAGGGAGTTTAAGGAGACGGGCCACGAGAATGTGTACCTGCCCATGCTCATCCCCGAGTCCCTTCTTCAGAAGGAGAAGGACCATGTGGAGGGCTTTGCCCCCGAGTGCGCCTGGGTCACCCAGGGAGGCAGCGAGAAGCTGGAGGAAAAGCTGTGTATCCGCCCCACCTCCGAGACCCTGTTCTGTGACCACTACGCCCACATCATCCACTCTCACCGGGACCTTCCCAAGCTCTACAACCAGTGGACCAGCGTGCTGCGCTGGGAGAAGACCTCCCGGCCCTTCCTCCGTCACCGGGAATTTTTGTGGCAGGAAGGCCACACCATGCACGCTACCGCCCAGGAGGCCGTTGAGGAGACTGAGCGGATGTTCAACATCTACGCCGACTTCTATGAGAATGTGCTGGCCATCCCGGTGGTGAAGGGAAAGAAGACAGACAAGGAGAAATTCTCCGGGGCGGAGGCCACCTACACGGTGGAATGCATGATGCACGACCACAAGGCTCTCCAGGGAGGGACCTCCCATTACTTTGGGGACGGCTTTGCCAAGGCCTTTGACATTACCTTCACCGGCAAGGACAACCAGCTCCACCATCCCTTCCAGACCTCCTGGGGGGTGTCCACCCGGATGATCGCCGGCATCATCATGGTCCACGGAGACAACCGGGGGCTTGTGCTGCCCCCCCGCATTGCCCCCACCCAGGTCATGGTCATTCCCGTAGCCCAGCACAAGGAGGGGGTGCTGGAGGCCAACCGGGCCGTCATGGACCGGCTGAAGAAGGCCGGGTTCCGGGTAAAGATGGACGACAGCGACAACTCCCCCGGCTGGAAGTTTGCCGAGTACGAGATGAAGGGGGTCCCCCTCCGGCTGGAGCTGGGGCCCAAGGATATGGAACAGAATCAGTGCGTACTGGTCCGCCGGGACTCCGGGGAAAAACAGTTTGTCTCTCTGGATAACATTGAGGAGACCGTGTCCAAAATGCTGGACGAGATCCACGCCGGACTCTTTGCCCGGGCCAGGCAGAATTTGGAGGAACACACCTTCCCCGCCTTCTCTCTGGAGGAGGCCAAGCAACTCCAGGAGGAAAAGGGCGGCTTTATCAAGACCATGTGGTGCGGAGAGTTGGAGTGTGAACTGAAAATGAAGGAGGAAGCGGGCATGTCCTCCCGCTGCATCCCCCTGGAGCAGGAGCAGCTCAGCGACGTGTGTGCCATCTGCGGCAAACCGGCCCAAAAGATGATCTACTGGGGCGTGGCGTATTAAAACACAAAAAAGGGGCGGCTCCGGGATGTATTCCCGGAGCCGCCCCTTCTTACTTGCGTGACAAAAGAACCGTCCCCCTGGCACTAACCGGAAAACGAATATGCAAAAGGAAAACGGATCTGCCAGCTTGGAAAAAGTCGTCAGATCCGTTTTTACGATACAAAAGGATACAGAGATCTTCCCGCGACAGGGATGTTTTTAAGCCAGAGCCTTCTCAAATTCAGGGTAGGCGTCGTCGGCGATGTCCAGCAGGCGGTAGAGAAGCTCAATGGCTACCGCCCCCACGTTCTGGGTCTCGGCGGGCATATCCATCTCCATGGCAATGTTGCCGTTATTGCGGCAGACAAACC
>CANOHR010000005.1 GCA_947565875.1 uncultured Pseudoflavonifractor sp. | reverse complement strand
TCTACCTCGTTGGCTTCCGTAAGTTCCGCCTTCAGGGCCCGGAGATTCTTATTCCAGCAATTCCTGCCACTGGGTAATAGGGCTCTCCCGCTCCAGTTCCATATCTTCCATGGTTCTTTCCCCCTGTCTTTTCAAAAGTAAGTACAGCGAGGAAGCACAATGGGGACAAAAACCCCGCCGGCAAAGTTCCTTTGCCGGCGGGGCGATGTTTTCCTTACGGGCAAAGCGTCTTACCGCCGTGCCTCACTCAGGAGGAACGGCGGGCAGAAGCTGTCACGCAAGGGAACATCGCCGTCCCGATCCGTACTTCGGCCGCAGATGTCCACAGACTGTTCCTCCTTTTTTATATGATTTCAGAAACGGCAATCCACGGGTCATGGGGCCTTGCAGGCGTTCTTTCATCACTCAAGGCACTTGTGGTCCGTTCCCTATGGCTAGAATACCACGTTAAAAACCTTTTTTCAAGCCTTTTTCTTCTCTTCCATGGCTCTCATTTTTCGCAAAAATCCAGTGGAGAGGGGAATTGCCAGCAGGAAGGCGCAGACGTCGGACAGGGGCTGGGCCGCCATGACCCCCGAAAACAGAAAGGATCGGGGCAGGATCAAAATGAGGGGCACAAAAAACAATCCCTGGCGGGCCATGGCCAGGATAGAGGCCCGCATATTCTCCCCCACCGTCTGGAGCATCATGTTGTTAAGAATAACATAGGCCGTGAAGGGCAGGCTCAGCATTTGACACCGAAGGGCCGCGGCGCCCAACTCCACCACCTCAGGGTCCGCTCTCTGGAACCGGTAAACGACCTGTGGTGCTATAAGGATCATTACCCCGGCAATGACCGCCAACACCACCGTGCCGATCTTTACACAGAACCAAAAGCCCTTTCTCACCCGGTCATAGGATCCCGCCCCATAGTTGAAACCGCATACCGGCTGAAAGCCCTGACCAAAGCCAATAAGGGCAGAACCGGAGAACATATTTACCTTGCTGACGATAGCCATGGCGGCAATGGCCGCGTCCCCGAAGGGCTTTGCCGCCCAGTTCAACAGGATAGAGGCCACCGAGGCCAGACCCTGGCGGTAAAAGGCGGGCATACCGCCCCGGATAATGGCAGACAGCCGCTCTGCCTTCAGGGAAAACCGACTCCAGCGGATAGGCAGGGAGCCCTTCCGTCCGGAATTATAAAGAAGGATGCAAAAGCTGACCCCCTGGCTGATAATGGTAGCCTGGGCCGCTCCTCCCACCCCTTGGTTCAGACCGAAAATAAAGATCGGGTCCAAGATCATGTTCAGGATCCCGCCGGTCGTGATCCCCAGCATAGCCTGGGTGGAATTGCCCTCAAAACGGAGCAGGTTGTTAAGGACCAGAGATCCCACCATCCAGGGCGCGCCGATCAAAATATACCGGGCGTAGTCTCTGGCATAGGGCAGAATGGTCTCGGTAGCCCCCAGGACGCTGACCAGGGGGTCCAGAAACAAAAGCCCCAGTATCGCCAGCCCCCCTCCCGCCGCCACCCCGGTAAAAAAGCCGGTCGCCGCAACAGCCTCGGCTTCCGCCTGGTCCTGGCGGCCCAAAAGCCGGGAAACCGTGTTGCCCGAGCCGTTTCCAAAGGTAAAGCCAATAGCCTGTATGACCGCCATGAGGGAAAATACCACTCCCACCGCCCCTTGGGCGCTTTTGCCCAGAGAACCTACAAAGTAGGTGTCTGCCATATTGTAGACGGAGGTTATAAGCATGGAAATAATGGTAGGGACCGCCAAGCGCCCGATAAGACCGGGCAGAGGAGCGGTGGTAAGCCACTGGAATTTTTCTTCCGGAGTGTTGAATTTCAGCATATAGGCAACTTCCCCCATGATAGCATAAGTATAATTTAGCTAGCCTCTATTGGCACGGACAGATACGGCTTTGTGGGGCCCAAGCTGATACTGGGCCCCACTGGTTTTTATCTCATTAACTCCACAAACCTTTGAAGCATGATAGCTACCTCGCCACGGCTCACATCCGCCCCCGGATCCAGGGTTCCGTTGCCCTTGCCCCGCAGAATACCCTTCTCTACGCACCAGGCTACCTCGTCCAGGGCCCATTCGCTGATTTGAGCCCCGTCGCCAAACTGGTCCAAGCCGTCTCGTTCCGCCTGGGTATTCATACCCAGCAGTCCGGCATACCGACACAGCATTACCGCCAGCTGCTCTCTGGTGATCACATCGTTGGGCCAGAACAGCTTTTGTCCAACGCCGCCGACTCCCTGAACCACGCTGTTCTTGGCTGCCCAGGAAATACCGTCGGCATACCAGCCCTTTCTGTCCACATCGGCAAAGTCCGTCTCACCCGAGGGCGCTCCGTTGGAAAGGCGGCACAGTACCGTCGCCAGGGAGCCCCGGGTCATAAGGGCCCTGGCGTCATACCGATCCTCGCCCACGCCCTTTACCAGTCCCAGGCCCGCCACGGTCTGAACGGCCTCCCAGGCCCAGTGGTCCCGGGGTACATCCACAAAGCTCTTTTCCGGCGCCGGGACCACGGCAGGCAATTCCGCCCGGACTACCTGCTCTCCCTCCGCCCCGGTAACGGTGATGGTCACGTCCTTGTCCGCCGTGACCGCCTTCTCCACCTTTTTCCCTGTGGGGTCGGTGATGGTCCTGACAGTGGAGCCATCCTTCCTGGTGACCACTACCTCCTCCGTACCGTCCGGCCATTGGGTAGTCTTAGTCACCGTACCGGTGGCTGTGTCGATCCGGGTCGTAGTGGTGCTTCCGTCCTTATTCTTCTCTGTAGCCGGACCGCCGGAGCCGCTCCAACCTCCTCCGCCGCCGGAGGGTACAGAAGGTTTTTCCGGCTCTGCAGGCTTTTCCGGCTTTTCAGGCTCCGGTTCCGTCACCGTCACCACGCAAGCGGCGGTAAAACCACCGTCGTCGGTGATGACGGTGATTACAGCCCTGCCGGCGGAAAGGGCTGTGATCTCTCCGTCCTTCACCTCGGCTACCACCATATTATCAGAACTCCAGGCCACCGCTTTATTCGCCGCGTCAGCGGGCTCTACAAGGGCGGAAAGGACTGTCTTCTCCCCCACCTTCAGAGATATCTGTTCTTTCTCCAGTTTCACCCCGGTAACCGATACAGGCGTCGGCTCCCTCCCGGCCTCCTCCAGTCTCGCAAGCGCCTTTTCCACATCGGAGCGGGTGGACAAGGGACTTTCTTTTACCGCTCTGGCCAGCACTATAGCGGCAAAAAACGCTCTGTCCCTCTCCCCCTCACTTTCAAACCCAAGGCCTCGCTCCGCCGCCGTTTTTTCCGCCTCCAACAGTTTATCCACAAGTTCTGTTTTGTCCACGCTCTCGTAGGCCAGCAATTCTTGAAGCCTATACCTGCTTCCGCTGACGCCCTGCATACGAAGATAACGGGTCTCCACCGGCGCATCCAACAAAACGCTTTGCCGGGCCTCAGTATTGCCGGAAACGGTCTTTATGTCCCTCCAAACCTTACCGTCTTCGGAGGCCTGGAATTTCACACCGCTTCCGATCCCGTCAGACCGCCACTGAATATCTATCCGGGAGATCGCTCTTGTCTGCCCCAGATCCAGGGTAAGAGAGCTGTCGGCGTGATCCCCCTGCCAATAAGACCACATTTCCGAGGAGTCATCTCCCGTATCGGCAGTAAATGCCTCACCGTCCACCGCCTTCATGGCAATGCAGACCCGCTGCACGGCGTTATCCTGTCCTCCCCCATCTCCCGGAGCATAGGAATCACCACCCGCCAGGGCGTTTTGCGCCACATTCACCAGCCCATCGTCTGTTCCGGCCACCCCGTCGGCCACTTCCTGGGCGGAGAGGGCCTTGTTATATACCTTTACATGAGCCATTTCTCCGTAAAACCCCTGCCCGATCTTCTCCAGAGGAAGGAGAACCGAGGAATAAAGGGTAGTAACGCTTCCGGGCGCAATACCGTCCTGATCCTGCTTCTGGGAAAGGAAGGTGACCAACCGGCCATCCACATAGAGCCGGACTGCCTGGAAGGTACCTACGATCGTGATATTTACCGCCGTACCGTCAGTAGGTAGCGTATAGTCCAGATCACGGGTAAAATAGTTCACGTCGGCGCTCAGCTTCCCATTATGTCCCGCCGCCTGGACGCGCCCGTCCCGACCGGAAAACAGAGAGGACTCCTCATCATTCCCCGCTCCCAGCTTCAGGTCGAAGGAAAGAGTATAGGGATAGGAGAGGGTTTTTAACGGAGTGGAGATAAGCGTATTCCCATCAAAGGCCAGCCAGCCCTCCCCGTCCGCTGTTCCTCCGGAAACCGTTCCATCGTAGCCGTTTCCGCTGGCGTCAAACACGGTGGAACCATCAGTGGAAAGGTTATGGAAATCATAGTCCAGCACCAAAGAGGTCTCACTGGGAAGCTCCATGGCGATCTGGGTACCGGGCCCCTCCGCCAGTCTGGCCGCGCGCAGCTCATACTCGGAAAAGGTATCGTCCTCCTCCGTCCCTCCCCAGGTTTTTTCGCTGAGGATCGCTATGGAACGCAGGACCCGCTGGTGAATATCCCGCTCGGTCATTCCCTCCTGGCTCTGGTCACCCCAAATGACCACCTTGGCCCCCAGAAGGTTAGGCTCCCCTAAAAGCAAGGTGGTGCCACCGAACATGGTGGGAGCCCAATCATAAAAGAGGTATTCCGCATTGGGAACGTCTCTTCTGCCCCTGCCGGGGTTTCCGTAGACAAAGCTGTCACGGCAGTTGACCAGTTCATATCCTTCCCTTACCCGCTGTTCGGGATTCTCATATGCGGTAGACCAAACGTCAAGCTGATAGTGCCGGGCAAGCTCGGCATGGGTGGTATTCAGCGCCTGAGGAGCGGTTCGGAAGCTGCCGCTGGACGTGCTGGCGCCCCACATGCGGATCTTGGTATCCGCTCCCAGATTCTCCTGGATCACCTTTCTCATCTCATCAGCAAACAGAGCGAAGGCGTTATTAGTGGCGGTATCGTGGACCCAATACTCATCCGCGCCGATATGGACCACATCGCCGGAAATGACAGGCTCGTCACCGCCGGTATATTCTCCCCACAGTTCCTTGGCAAAACGCAGCGTCCTGTCCTTGTTGGCTCCGGTAAGATCCAGCAACTCCAGGTATCCGGCGTTATTGGTAAAGCTCTCGCCGGGCATGGTCCCCCCCTGAAGCCAGTCGATGGCGTCCGGGTTTTCTCGGGCATATTGATTATAGATCAAAGAGTGAGCCGGCAGGTCGATCTCTGTCAAAAAACGCATCCCGTTCCCCCGCGTCAACTCTGCCAGTTCGCTCCATTGCTCCTTGGTATAAACGGGATTTCCCTGATAGTCGGCATTGTTATTATAATAATCCTCGTTTATCAGTTCCGCCGGGATCCCCGCATGCTTGGTGCCCGACATGGCCGCCAGGCTGGGAAACGTCTCGCTTTCCAGCCGGTGGAAACCGGAATGGGTATCAAAGGTAGCTTGCCCCTTGTCGATGTTGGCGTTGTCGTTATCGTTGATATGCAGGTCGTATTCGCTCATCTTATACCAGAGCATGATCCTGGCGTAATCCTTCAACTGCTGATATCGGTACGGCGTACGGGCCACATCCAGCTTGATCCCCCGCACCTCGTAGGCCGGGTAATCCCTCAGGATCCCGTGGGGAAGGGTGCGCCGGTCCTCCGCCTGCCACAGGATCTGCTCTGCGGTGATGGTCCCATAAAGGCCACCGGTATAGGTATTCGCCCAAATGGAAACGCCGCCGTTGTGGATCCGCATGAGATAGCCCTCATCCCCCAGGTCATACATATCGCTGATAAGAGATTCCATATAGATATCTCCCGGTCCGGCGTCTTCGCCGCCGACGACAGGCAATTCCAGGCCGCAGATCTCCGCCAGGTCCTCCCGCATATGCTCCGCGGCCTTTTGAAGCCCCACGTTGGCAGGATCGTGAAACACGATCCTGGAATTTTCCGTCAGCGCCGCGCTGCCCTCATACCCATACCACTCCTGGATGGTGGGGATCACCTCCGGCTTGGGATTGGGGTTTGCCACAGAAGGAAACCATTCCGCCGGATAGCTGTCCTTATGGTCAGGAACTGCAACCGTCACATTCTTTTCCTCATAACCGGCAGGGTCATCCACATCCCAAGCCCTGATCAAAAGCGTTACGTCACGGGGCCCAATATTCTTTCCTCCGATGACGCCGTCACGGCCCACCACATTTTTCAGGCTGCTGCCCGCCACGGTCAGCACCGCTCCGTCGGGGGCCTGGGGAAGGGCTACGCTCTCCCCCTCCGCAGTCACTGTGGAAGCGGTGGCAAGTGCCAGGACCTCCGCCAGATCCACGGGAGGATGACGGTTTTCATTTACGCCGTATATCTCGATCTCCCGCAGATTGACATTATGGCCTCCGGCGGCGGTATTCACCTTCTCACAGTAAAAACGGACATACCGCTTCAGGCCGGTCATTTCAAGCGAGGGAACGCTGGTCGTCGTGATGGTATCCATATTTTCCGTTTCGTCCGCGATCGTCTGCCCGAAGGCGTTCTTCACATTACCGTTATAGGGACTGCGCTCTACCCGAACCACCGTTTCCCAGGAATCGTTATCACCGGGAGTATCACTGGTCTGGATCTCATAGACCATGGGCCATACCTTCATATTATAGAAAAGCTTGATCCGGTCGATCCGGGAACCGGACGCGCCCAGGTCGACCCGCAGCCATTGGGGCTCCTGCGGATCATTTTCAGTTGTAGAACCGTTTTTCATATCCTCTGAATTCCACTGGGGCGCGCCGGTCTCACCGTCCACAGTCAACTCCGGTCCCGCATCGTTGGCTACGGAGGAGGCCGTGACGCTCCGCCTCAGGGCCAGGTTCCAAGCTCCCTCGATAGGCTCCTCAGGCACGGCGGGCGCGGTGATCTGGAGTTCCCGCAGACAAACGTTATCGCCCCCCCGCTTTGGTATTCACCTTTTCCACGTAAAAGCGAACAAACCTCTCCACCGCCGCGTCCTGAGTCAAAGCGGGAAGAGAGCTTTTGGTAATGGTATCCGTATTTGCGGCAGTAGAGGGAGTCGCATTGTTTGTCTCATCCGCGATATTCTGTCCGGGGCCGTTTTTTACCGCGCCGTCAAAAGGCTCCCGGCTGACAGCGACTAGGTCCGTCCATGGGCCGTTTTCTTCCCCGGTGGGAGAAGTCTGGATCTTGTAGACCATGGGCCAAACCTTGGCGTTGTACCACAGCTTGATGGAATCGATCGCCACAGGGTAATTCCGGCCCTCGCCCAGATCCACCGTCAGCCACTGATGGGTCTGCTCCGCAGCGGGATCGGCGTTGGCTCCGCCCGTTTTCATCGGCCCGGAACTCCATTGGGTCTCGGTGTCTCCATCTACCGCCTGTTCCTTATAGCCCTGATTCTGTCCCGCATCGGCGGCCTCACTGGAAACTGTGACCGCACAGTCCGGCGAGACCAATTCCATTGTCCCCCCGGCGGCAACGACTTTCGCCGGAAGAAGGCCAAGCAGCATAGCCCATATCAGCAGGCCGCCCCCTGTCCGCCGAAATGTCCCACAGGATTCCTTTTTACCCATCACAAAAACCCCTCTCCATAATTTGCACGTCCCACAATGCGCAGACAAAGGCCACGCCCTCTGTGCTTTATCTGCACCCGCTGTTGCGCTATCTTCTTTTGATTATATCATATTTCACAAATTCTTCAATATTTTTCTCTTTCCACCCTCTTCTTTTGTGCATTACGTCAATTTCAAATGACCGCTGGCCTTGACTGCCCTTTCGCACCCCGTTTTCTGCCGTCCTCAGGCGGTTTCTCTCATTGACGGCACTTCCTTCCAGTGATATAATAGATTGAATTTTTATGCTGGGGAGGTGTGTCCGGGTGTGGGTTTCCGATGAATGGAAGGATTACGAACTCATTGACTGCGGCAGCGGTGAGAAGCTGGAGCGATGGGGAAAATATATTCTGGTGCGGCCGGACCCCCAGGCTATCTGGCAGACTCCCCGGACCGATCCCCGGTGGGACCGGGCAAACGCCCGGTACGCCCGCTCGGCTACCGGCGGCGGACAGTGGGCCAAAAAGGAGGTCCCCGAGCGCTGGAGCGCCCGGTATAAGGACCTCACCTTTCATATCAAGCCCATGAACTTCAAGCACACCGGACTTTTCCCCGAGCAGGCCGCCAACTGGGATTTCTGCGGGGATCTGATCCGGAAAGCGGGTCGGCCTGTGTCCGTTCTGAACCTGTTTGCCTACACCGGCGGAGCCACAGTGGCCTGTGCCGCCGCAGGGGCCAGCGTATGTCATGTGGACGCGGCCAGGGGCATGGTCTCCTGGGCCAAAGAGAACGCCCAAGCCTCCGGGGTCGCCGACAGGCCCATTCGCTGGATCGTAGACGACTGCGGCAAGTTTGTCCAGCGAGAGATCCGGCGGGGCCATACCTATGATGGGATCATTATGGATCCTCCCTCCTATGGCAGGGGCCCCTCCGGAGAGATCTGGAAGCTGGAAGAGAACCTGTGGCCTTTTGTGGAGTTGGTGTCTCAGCTTCTCTCGGAAAGGCCGCTCTTTTTCCTCATCAATTCCTACACCACGGGTCTTGCCCCTTCAGTGCTGACCTATATCCTGGAGACCCTGGTCACCAAACGGTACGGCGGTCATACGGAAAGCCAGGAGCTGGGGCTTCCGGTAACCAATACCGGTCTTTGCCTTCCCTGTGGAGCCACGGGGCGATGGATGGCGGGATAAGGCCGGCAAGTGAAACGGGCGGGTTTGGAACCCGCCCCTACAAATGCTCTTCCTTACGTAGGGGTGGGTTCCAAACCCGCCCGAATCCCGATTGGCGGTGAACCTATGTCAAATCCTATTCTGAAAACGGAAGACCTCCGCTTCTCCTACCCCGTGGAGGACGGCGAACCCAAGGTGGTTCTGGACGGGGTGGAGTTGGAGATCGAAGAAGGCTCCTTTGTGGCGGTGCTGGGCCATAACGGCTCAGGAAAATCCACCCTGGCTAAGCACATGAACGCGATCCTCCTCCCCTCTGGGGGAGCGGTATACGTCAGTGGAATGGATACCCGGAACGAGGAACAGCTTCTCCCCATCCGCCGGACGGTAGGCATGGTATTCCAGAACCCGGACAACCAGATCGTAGCCAATGTGGTGGAGGAAGACTGCGCCTTTGGCCCCGAAAACCTGGGTGTGCCCCCCGAGGAGATCCGGCAGCGGGTGGACGACGCGCTCAAAACGGTGGGGATGTACCAATACCGGGAACATGCCCCCCACCTTCTCTCCGGGGGGCAAAAGCAGCGCATCGCCATCGCCGGGGTGCTGGCCATGAGACCCCGGTGCGTGGTGTTGGACGAGCCCACCGCCATGCTGGACCCCATCGGGCGGAAAGAGGTCATGGAAACCATCCAAAAGCTGAACGCGGAAAGCGGCGTCACTGTGGTCCTTATCACCCACCATATGGACGAGGCCGCCCAGGCCGGTCGGCTGGTGGTCATGAGCCACGGGAAGGTGGTCCTGGACGGTGCCCCCCGTGAGGTCTTCCAAAGAGTGGAGGAGCTGAAGGCCGCAGGACTGACGGTACCTGAGACGGTGGGGCTGATGTATGAACTGCGCCAGGAAGGTCTGAAGGTCCCCCTGGATACCCTGACCGACGAGGAATGCGCCCAGGCGCTCTATCAGCTGCTGCAATGACGGACTGTGGGCCGCCGTGGGCGGCGGCCCCTACCCTTCCAAATATCGGGCGCACAATGTGCGCCCCTACAGACAAGAGGACATATCTCTATGCAGCCTATCGTACAGACCGAAAAACTCAATCATATCTACTCCGCCGGGACCCCCTTTCAGCACGCGGCCCTGGTGGATGTGGATTTTACTGCCTACAGGGGCGAATACCTGGGGGTCATCGGGCACACCGGGTCGGGAAAGTCTACCCTCATCCAGCATCTCAACGGTCTTTTGAAGCCCACCTCAGGCCGGGTCCTGGTGGAGGGGCAGGACATCTGGGAGAGCAAGGCGGCCACCCGCCGGGCCCGGTTCCGGGTGGGACTGGTGTTCCAGTACCCGGAGTATCAGCTCTTTGAGGAGACCTGCTACAAGGATATCTCCTTCGGCCCCAAAAACATGGGCCTGGATGAAAAAGAGATCGACCGGCGGGTGAAGGAAGCTGCCCAGTTCGTGGGCCTCTCCGACAGCGTTTTAGAGCGATCTCCTTTTGAACTCTCCGGGGGACAGAAGCGCCGGGTGGCTATCGCCGGGGTCATTGCCATGGAGCCCGCCGTCCTCATTTTGGACGAGCCTACCGCCGGGTTGGACCCGGTGGGGGTGGAGCAGATCCTGGGCAACATCCGGGACTACCACAAGGCCAAGGACGCCACCATCATTATCGTCTCCCACTCCATGGAGGAGATGGCCCGGACGGTAGACCGGCTGGTAGTGGTCAACGACGGGCGCATTCCCTTTGAAGGCTCCCCCCGTGACGTGTTTGCCCACGGGGAGGAACTGGAGGCTATGGGGCTGGGTATCCCCCGGATGACCCGTGTTTTCCACCGGCTGCGGGCCATGGGGGCGGATGTGGATCCCTCGGTCTACACCATTGCACAGGCAAAGGAGGCTGTTTTGGCGGCTCTCAGGCAAAGGAGGGACGCGTAATGGCTTTGAAGGATATTACTCTGGGGCAGTATTTCCCCGGAAACTCCATTCTCCACCGGCTGGATCCCCGGACCAAGCTGCTGATGACGGTATTCTATATCGTAGCCCTTTTTATGGCAAAAAATATCCTGGGCTACGCGCTTATGCTGTCGGTTCTGCTGCTGGGTGTCCGGGTCTCTCACGTAGGTCTGAAGATCCTGGTGAAGGGCATGAAGCCCATCCTCTTTATTGTCATTTTCACCGCGGTCCTCAACCTTTTCTATACCCCCGGCGAGGGCGCGCCCCTTGTCTCCTTCTGGATCTTTACCATCTACTGGGAGGGAGTCCGCACCGCTTTCTTCATGGTCCTTCGGATCATGCTGCTCATCTCCTGCACCTTCCTTCTTACCTACACCACTTCCCCCATCCTCCTCACCGACGCTTTGGAGGATCTGCTGGGTCCCCTCAAAAAGCTCCATATGCCCATCCACGAACTGGCGATGATGATGTCCATCGCCCTCCGGTTCATCCCCACCCTCATTGAGGAAACCGACAAGATCATGGCCGCCCAGAAGGCCCGGGGGGCGGACTTTGACTCGGGGAATCTGCTGGAGAAGGCCAAGGCTCTTATTCCCCTGCTGGTCCCCCTCTTTATCTCCGCCTTCCGCCGGGCCGACGAACTGGCGGTGGCTATGGAGTGCCGCTGCTACCATGGCGGCGAGGGCAGGACCAGGCTCCGGCAGCTGAAGTACGTGGGCCGGGACTACGCCGCTCTGGCTCTGGGCTTCGGACTGTGTCTTGCGGTGTGGGGGGCCAACCGGCTGGGGGTATTTTGAGAGGTGCGGAGCGAGCGGGTTTGGAACCCGCCCCTACCTTCATTAAATTTTAAGATAAGGTTCAACATTTATGAGGAATATTGCGTTACAATTGATGTATGTGGGCACCGCCTACCACGGCTGGCAGATCCAGAAGAACGCCGTTAGTGTGGAGGAGACTTTGGAAAAGGCCCTCAGCAAGATCGTGGAACACCCGGTGAAGTGTACCGGAGCCGGGCGGACCGACGCGGGAGTCCATGCCCGGACCTATGTGGCCAACTTCCGCACCTCCTCCACCATCCCCTGCGACAGGCTCCCTCTGGCGGTAAATACCCGGCTGCCCGACGACATTGTGGTCACCCGTGCGGTGGAGGTATCGGAGGACTTCAACGCCATTAGTTCCTGCCGGAAAAAGGAGTATACCTACCGGATCTACAATACCCGTATCCGCAACGCCTTTCACGTCAACAGGGCCTGGTTTTACCCCAAGCGGCTGGACGAACAGGTCATGCAGCGGGCCGCCGACTGCTTTGTGGGTACCCACGACTTTGCCGCGGTAAAAAGCGTGGGGACAGACACCAAGACTACCGTGCGGACGGTCTACTATTTTGATATCGAACGGCAGGGAGACCTGATCGACTGCCGGGTATGCGCCAACGGCTTTCTTTACAATATGGTCCGGGCCATGGTAGGCACGGTGATCTATGCCGCCGAAGGCAAGTTCCCCCCCGAGTCGGTCAGCGATATCCTGGCAGGCAAATGCCGCACGGACGCGGGACCTACCGCCCCTCCGGGAGGGCTTTACATGACAAAGCTTTGGTACGACGAACCAGGTCTTACCCCCGAGGAGATGGAGTAGAATGGAAAACAAGAAGAAAAATCCCCTTCTCCGCTTCCTGGCCTTTCTTCTTACCGCCGCTCTGCTGCTGGGCGCCGTACTTCTCATCGCCAACTGGCGAAAGCTGAACTTTGACTTTATCCGGCGCTACTTTACCTACCGCTCTCTGGCAAAGAACGAAAGCGGACAGGTGGAATCCTTCCGGTACATCGGCGGGATAAGGGGTTCCTTTACCCAGCTGGGAGACGACCTTCTGGTCTCGTCGGAAAGCGGAGTGCGGCTCTACTCCCCCAGCGGCGCCGCTTATGTAGACCAGCCCTGTGTATTGGACCACCCCTTTGTCTCTACGGGTGGAACGGCGGCAGTGGTCTATGACGGAGGAGGGAGCGACCTCTTTGTTTACCGGGACCGGGAACAGGTCTTTTCCTACACCGCGGAGAAGGGCCACTCCATCCTCTACGCCAGCCTCAACGCCCAAGGGCAGCTGGTCCTGGTGACCCAGGCCAGCGGCTTAAAGGGGGAGATCACGATCTATGATAGTTCCTATAATCCCCTCTATGGGCTGAAGATATCCTCCCGGTTCGTTACCGGAGCGGAACTCTCCCCCGACGGAAAAACGTTGGCTCTGGCTACCTCCGGACAGACGGAGGGTATATATGACAGTCAGATCAGCTTTTACGGCTTTCCCCGCTCTGCTGAGGAAACGGAGGCCGACGCGGTCTGCTCTCTGGGCAATAATACCATCCTTCGTATGCACTGGTCTGATGGCCCCTTGCGGGTATTGGGCGAAAACGCTCTGGCCTTTGTGTCTCCTGACGGGACCCTGGCCGGAAGCTATTCCTATGACCGGCGGGTACTGAAAGGTTTTTCCCTGGAGGGCGACGGCTGCGCCCTGCTTCTGGGAAAGTACCGGGCGGGCTCCAGCGCCGACCTTGTGATGGTGAACGACGAAGGAAAAGAGTTGGCGGCTTTGGATATGGAAGAGCAGGTGCTATCCATGTCTTCCGCCGGACGGTATCTGTCGGTCCTCACTGCCGACGGGCTCACCGTCTATACAGGCGACCTGGACGTCTATCACTTTGCCGACACCTTGCAAGGCGCCCGTCGGGTCCTCCAGCGCCAGGACGGCTCGGTGACCCTTATTTCAACAGAGACCGCCAGACTCTATTTACCCAACCCGTAAAGGAGATGTAAATATGACTTCCCCCATTTTGATCGACATTGCCCTGGCTGCGGTCCTCATTCTTTTCATCTGGCTGGGCTCCCGCAAGGGCTTCATTCTCACCCTTTGCTCCCTGGTGGCCGTGGTGGTGGCCCTGGTAGGTGCTAACCTCATCACCGACGCTCTGGCCCCCAAGGCAGCGGAGCTGCTTCAGCCCCGGCTGGAGTTGTCCATTCAGCAGGCTCTGGAGGAAAAGGCTCTGGAGGTCAGCGCCCAGGACAGTCTGGGCATTGCTGACGCTTTGGCCGCTCTGCGGGAAAAGGGCGGGCTTTATGAATGGGCCGCCCAGGGGCTGGAGGATACCCTGAAAAATGCTCCGGGAACCGACGCCATTGCCCACCAGGCATCCCTGGCCGCGGTGGCCGTGGCGGAGCAGGTAGCCCGTGGGATCCTTTTCTCCGTATCCTTTCTGCTGGTACTGGTGGCCTGGTTCTTTATCAGCCATGCACTGGACCTTGTCTCCAAGCTGCCTGTGATCGATTCCCTGAACCATACGTTGGGGGGCGTGATCGGCGCTGTAAAGGGGCTTATCATCGTCTACATTGCCGCCTGGGTGTTGTGCGGCCTGACGGGAATGGTCTCCCCTGAGATAGCGGAGAAAACCTATCTGCTCGCCTTTCTGCTGAAATACAGTCCTCTGGAGCTTCTCCATATGATTTGAGGGGGCCTTTCCTGAAAGGCACCCTCATCCGTCATTTGTTTGGCAAATGCCATCTTCCCCCTGCAAGGGGAAGGCTATGACAGAAAATGTAAGGGCGGTGAGAGCTTGAATATTCCAAACGCTTTGTCTCTGCTGCGGCTGTGTATGGTGCCCGTCTTTGCCTGGGCTTATTTCCAACCTGGTCCCAACGCCCATGGCTGGGCCGTTCTTGTCTACGCCCTGGCCTTTGCAACGGACATTGCCGACGGTTATATTGCCCGGAAGTTCAACATGATCACCAAACTGGGCCGTATCCTGGATCCTCTGGCCGACAAGCTGATGACCTTTACGGTCATTATCTGCGTTGCGCTGGATGGGACTATCCCCATGTGGGCCATTGCGGTATTTTTCTGCAAAGAGGCTTTGATGGGTCTGGGAGGACTTCTCATGTACCGCCGGGTGAAGGATGTAACCCCCGCCAACTGGTGGGGGAAAGCCTCCACGGGAGTGTTCTTCGTGGTGCTGGCGGCTCTGGTCCTCTTCCCCATCCCCCGCCCCTGGTCCACGGCCATGATCTCCTTTGCTCTGGCCCTTACGGTCGCCGCCCTTGTCCGCTATGCCCTGGACTTCCAGAAGCTGATGAAACTGGAGAAAAAATAATTCAGAAAAACGACCGCTTTTTCATACCCTGTTCATAATTTCAGATTAGAATAATTGCCTTGAGAGGGCCCTCCCTCTCCCTGCCCGGCGGAAAGCCGGTTCCAAAGGAGTGACGTATTATGCAGCCTACACTGTGCGCCAAGTGCAAAAAAAATGTGGCGGTGGTCTTTGTCCAGCGCATTGAGAACGGAGAGACCAAGTCCGAAGGTCTCTGCCTTAACTGCGCCCGTGAGATGGGGATCAAGCCCGTGGACGATATGATCCAGAAGATGGGACTTTCCGACGACGACGTTCAGAGCCTTACCAGTGAAATGATGTCCGCCTTTGGCGGCGCCGAGGGCATGGAGGGCCTTGCCGACCAAGAGGATGAAACGGAGGAGGATGCGGGCAAGACCGCCACCTTCCCCTTCCTCAACAAGCTTTTCGGCGGTGCGGCCTCTGCCGAGCGTGAAAAGTCCGAAGGGGGCGACGGAGACCGCCCTGCCTCCCCCTCCAAGGGCCGTGAGGAGAAGGGCGGCAAGAATAAGGATACCAAGCGGAAGTTTCTGGAAAACTACTGCATTTCTATGACCCAGAAGGCCGCTGACGGTAAACTGGACAATATCATCGGCCGGGACGAGGAGATCGCCCGGACCATCCAGATCCTGAACCGCCGCCAGAAAAACAATCCCTGCCTCATCGGTGAGCCCGGCGTTGGTAAGACCGCCATTGCCGAGGGGCTGGCCCTTCGGATCCATAATGGAGACGTTCCTTACAAACTCCAGGACAAGGAGGTCTATCTGCTGGACCTGACCGCCCTGGTGGCGGGTACTCAGTTCCGGGGCCAGTTTGAAAGCCGGATGAAAGGGCTCATTGACGAGGTCAAAAAGCTGGGGAATATTATTCTGGTCATCGACGAGGTCCATAATATCGTGGGTGCCGGAGACGCCGAGGGTAGCATGAATGCCGCCAACATCCTCAAGCCCGCCCTCTCCCGTGGTGAGATCCAGGTCATCGGCGCCACCACCCTTACTGAGTACCGGAAGTATATCGAAAAGGACTCCGCCCTGGAGCGGCGGTTCCAGCCCGTTATGGTGGAGGAGCCCTCCATTGAGGACAGCATCAAGATCATGGAGGGCATTGCCCCCTACTATGAGAAATATCACTTCGTCTCCATCTCCCCTGCCATGTGCCGGGCGGCGGTAACCATGTCCGAGCGGTATATCACCGACCGGTATCTTCCCGACAAAGCCATCGACCTCATTGACGAGGCCTGCTCCGACGTGAACCTTCACAACAAGGCTCTGGCCCGGGAAAAGCAGGTCCGTAAAGCTCTGGAGGACCTGACCGCCCAGCGGGAGGCCCTGATGAACGAGAGCAGCAGCCGGGACGTAAAGAAACAAAACGATCTGAAGGCCAACGAGGCCAGACAGTCCGAGATCCGCCGGAAGCTCTCCGCCCTGGCAGGGGAACATGCCGCCCTGGCTTTGGATCCCGACCAGGCCGCCGGTCTGAAGGACAACGAAAGGGAGCAGGCCACCCTGAATACCGAACTTACCCGGCTGGGCGAAGAGCGGACCAAGCTGCTCGCCGCGGGGCAGGACAGCGACCAGAGCTATGAGCAGCTGGCCCAGATCAAGAGCCGGGAGCTTCAGCTTCAGGACGAACTTTCCAAGCTGGACGCCATGAGCGCCCCTCCCCTTACCATGGAACACCTGGCCCGGGTCATCGAGTTATGGACCAAGATCCCCGCCAGCCAGATCCAGGAACAGGAGTACGAGCGTCTGGCCCATCTGGAGGACCGGTTAAAGGAACACATCATAGGCCAGGACCAGGCGGTGAAAGAGGTCTCCGCCGCTGTCCGCCGGGGCCGGGTAGGCATCGCCTCCAAGCGCAAGCCCGTCTCCTTCATTTTCGTGGGCTCCACCGGCGTAGGCAAGACCGAGCTTGTCAAGCGCCTTGCCCAGGATATGTTCAACTCTCCCGAGTCCCTCATCCGGTTGGATATGTCGGAATTCATGGAGAAGTTTTCCGTTTCCCGGATCATCGGCTCTCCTCCGGGGTATGTGGGCTATGACGAGGCGGGACAGCTTACCGAAAAGGTCCGGCGCAAGCCCTACTGTGTGATCCTCTTTGACGAGATCGAGAAGGCCCACCCCGACGTCCTCAATATTCTCCTCCAGATTCTGGACGACGGCCACATTACCGACGCCCAGGGCCGGAACGTGAACTTTGAGAACACGGTGATCGTCATGACCTCCAACGCAGGCTCCACCACCGGCTCCACCGGCTCGGTGGGTTTTGGCCGCAGCGAGACTGAACAGGGCAAGGCTAAGGCCATGAAGGCCCTGGAGGGCTTCCTCCGGCCCGAGTTTATCAATCGTGTGGACGAGATCGTCTACTTCAATAAGCTCACTGAGGAGAACTTCAAGGCCATTGCCCACATCATGCTGAAGGAGTTGAGCCAAAACCTGCGGGAGAAGGGCATCGCCCTCAGCTACGACGAGGGGCTGATGGACTATCTGGTCAAGAAGTCCTACTCCCAGGTCTATGGGGCCCGGAACCTCCGTCGGCAGATCCAGAAGGATCTGGAGGATCCCATTGCCAGTAAGATCATTGACAGCTATATGGAACCCATCAGTAAGATCAAGGTGACCTCAGACGGAGAGAAGCTGAATGTTGAAGCGGAATAATGTGGAAGAAAAGACCAGCCCGGAACCAGTTTGGTTTCGGGCTGGTCTTTTGTTTCTGGGAAAGATAAATCAAAATTTATGGGCGGTTCCGGATCGCCCCCTCATCCGCCCCAGCTGCGCCGGGGCACCTTCCCCCGCGGGGGAGGCTTTTCGGAATGTAAATCCCCATCCCCCCTCAGCTCCGGGCGCTATAACGCCACAGACTGGCCCCGTCTCCCTCCTGTTCCAGTTGAAGGGTGAAATGCCGGGTTTTTATTGTCTCGGGCTTGTCGCTGCGATATCCTGAGATCTGGTAGGATACAAAGTCCTCCCCGGAATCTATCACCTCAAAGGTACTCCAGTCATACTCCCAGCGGAGCCCCCTATCCCAGTCGATCACCCGGCGCCACATCTTTCCCTCCGCGAAGAGGCAGCGAGGGCGACTCCCCTCCAGGGCAAAGCGGTACTCCTCGTCCGCCAGTTCAGGCGTGAACTGCTCCTCCAACCTCTGCCGCAATGCTTCAGGGGTGGAGGGAGCGCCCTGGATCGGGGCGAATTCAAAGCCCATCGTGTGGGTGAGGGGCTTGCCCCTAAGCCTTGTGCCGCCGTATTCCAACTCGGTCAACTCCTCCGGCGAGAAATACCGCAGGCCTTCCATATCCAGGCTGGGCTGCTCGCTTAGCCCCCACAGGTACTGCATCTCCTCCTGCTCCGACTTTACAATGCCCATCCAGTCCCGCTCTATGGCGGGTACGCTCCGCTCCACCCCGCCGGGGTTTACGTCGCTGACGGAATACCATGTCACGTCCGGCTTGGCGATCTGGATTTGATACTCGGCCTCAAAGTCCTCCACCTGGGCTTCCCTTCCGCTTACATAGTATTTCTCCCACTGGCTGCCCCGGTTTTCGCACCAGGTGACTTTCTTCCCTTTTCCGGTGTGAAAGTCCATCCTGGCCCAGCCCCATTCAAAGGCGCTGCTGTTCCACTGGAAGGTGCCGTCAGTCTTCAGGGTCTCCAGGATCAAGGACCGATAGCCCATGGGGTAACCGTACACACCGCCGTTCTCATAGTGAAGGACCATGCTTCCCAGCAGATAGTCTTCCTCCCCCCGCTGGAGCCACAGGACCTCCTCCGGGATGGTATCCCCGTCCAGGTCCAACTCAGCAAAGCAGCGGACCGTCACGGGCACGCCGTCGCTTTCGGGCAGGGTGTCCACATAAAAATAGGCCTCCCGCTCCCTGTCATAGAAGGAAGCGTTTCCATACACCACATCCCGGAGGACGGCGGTGATATTGGGGTCTCCGGCCATCGTCACCCGGTCTCGGTCCAAGGGCTGGAAGTCATAGGTCCGGTAGTCCACGCTCCAGGGATCGATGGCATAGGCGGTATCCCAGGAGGAGCCCTCCATCAGGGTGAAGGAGAGCCAGCGCAGGCCGTCCTCCTTCCCGGCAAAGCCGATGATCCCGCCCCGCTTCACCTCCGCTCCGCTTTCAAGCTGGATGTATTCCAGATGACTGTATACGCTGTACCGGCCATCTGGGTGACGGACATAGACCGTCTGCTCCCCGGTGATGGGATGGGTGGTGATCGCCTCCACCCTGCCTCCGGCCACACACTGCACTGTCACTCCCTCGGGGGACAGGATCTGCAGGGTGTTGTCCTCCTCCCCCAGAAGCACGTCGCTGCCGTAGTCCGTATAGGGCAGGGGCCACAGGTAGCCCGAGGTCCGGGTAACCGCGGAGAGGTCCAGGTCTTGGGCGTCAAGTTCCTTGGCCGCCTCCATCCGGGCCATATATTCCTCATTCTCCCGCTCGGCGGGGGTAAGCATATCCTCCTCCCAGAAGGTGGCGGTGTAGGTGATCCCGTCCTTCTCCCCCAGAATCTTTCCCGGCCACTGTCCGGGGTAGCTCTCGATGGCCGCCATCTGGGTATCCTGATCCTCTGCCCAGAGAGAGAAGAGATAGCCTCCCGCTGGGTAGAGTTCCTTATCATAGAAGTTCCAGTTGTTGGCCGCCCGGGAGACCACATAGCTGCCATAGATATCATCCGGCAGCACAAGGGTAAAGCCCCAGTCCGGCTCCTGATAAGAGCCGGGCGCACCGATCGCGTCGGGGGTCAGGAACCGATAGCTGTCCTCTCCGTCCCTGCGGACAAACAGCTGGAGGTATTCCATACTTGTCCCCACC
>CANOHR010000004.1 GCA_947565875.1 uncultured Pseudoflavonifractor sp. | reverse complement strand
CGGCCCAAAAGACCGTCCCCTGCCGTTTTTTCAATCGACAGCTATATCGGTATCCGGGATATTCTCCGTCTCCCGGGAACGCAGCAGGCCAGTGAGGCCCTCCCGCTCCAGCACCTTTATCATAGAGGTGGCGGTCTTCTGTACGGTCACGCTCATATGACCGGAGGAAACGTCCCGCTCGCCTGTCTCCAAATAGTAGGTCAGGCTCAACTCAAACTCCAGGTCGGTATAATAACAGTTCTCCATCCGCGCCCGGTCATCCAGCAGGTAGCGATGGATCCGCCCCGCCTCCAGGTCCTCCAGGAAGGCGTCCCACAACTCCCGGGCCTGCTTCTCGGTCAGGTCGGCATCCCCCCGCTCCTCCGTCCTGGCGTTGGAAAGCCAACCGGAGACCACCGCCTTCTCCGGCTCCTCCATCCAGCCCAGGTACATCTTTTTCACCAGTTCCGGCTGGTTCAGCAGTGCCTCCAGCCGGGCGGCGTAGGAATCGGGGTCGGCCAGCCCCTCCACGGAGATAGGTATGCTGCGATACCACCGGTTGACAAAGGCGCCGTCCTTCATATGGTACTCCAGCCGCAGGCCGGTCCCCGTGCTGGTCTCCCAACCGTCCGAAGTGGTATATACCTCGTTGCCGTTTCGCCGGGCCCACTCCAGCGTGTCCAACTCCTCCAGCAGTGTTTTATGAAGGGCAATGACCTCTGCGATCAGTTCCGGGTCGGAAAATTCCACCCCGCTGTATCCGCTGTCATAGGGAGAGGTCTGCAAATTTCCCAGGTAGACGCTCTCCACCAAGGCCGGGTCGGGGGTCCACTTTTGATAGCCGAAAAGATCGGCCTTGGCTCCCCCCAGCAGCAGGAGCATGCAAAGCCCCACGGTCAGACAGCCTTTCCACCCCTCAGCAAAGACCCGCAGAGTCTTTTTAAGGAACATTCTGGCCACAAAGGCCCCCAGCACGGCGCACAGGGTCACCGCCGCTACAAAAGCCCAGGCCCCCTGCCGGCGGAAGAAGTTTTCATAGAGGACGGTGCCGAAGGCCAGCCCCGCGCAGATCCCCACTCCCCACTGAAAAACGGGCCGCACCCAACCTACGGTGACCACGTCTCCCGCCCGTTCCAGCTGCCGGTGCTGGTAAACCAGCACGGCAATGAGGGTAAAGACCGCTCCCAGCACCAGACAGTAGCCCAAAGCCACAGAGGTCCCCGCCGCAGTATGGTAGACCCCATCCACCCGGTCACCGCTCTGGAGATTCAGCATCAGATGCCACAGGGGGGTACACCACCGGGTCAGGGAGGATCGAAACAGGTCGTTGCCCGCATAGCCCACCAAAAGCACGTCCATGGCGTTGTCCACCAGCATGCACAAGCCCGATACCAAACCGTTGAGTACCCCATAGAAAACGGGCAGGGCCAAAATATGACCGGTAAACATGGCGCAGCATACCGCAAAACAAAAGAAAAACATGGCAACGACGGTATGAAGGGCAAACCACCGAAGGGTCAACCCCGGCTGTGGGGCGCCAAAGACCCCCTCCACCGCCAGGGCAATGAGGGTCACGACGGCGTTGGGGATCAGAAAGAAACTCAGCCCCGTCATCCAGTTGGTGAGAAAGAGGCCCTCCCGGCGGATGGGCAGGGCGTGGAGCATCCCCACTGAGCGGTTGTTCATCAGGTAGAAAAACAGGGCCATAGCCGCCAGAAGGCCAAAGACCAGCCCCAAGGGCGCCGCCCACCCCGTGGCGGAAAAGATCTCGCCCGCAAAGCGTTGGGAAAGGCTGGAGTTCCGGCCCACCCCATACCCCGCCTGGGTGATCAGATCCATGGGAAGCGCGAAAAATTGAATGAGTCCATAGCCCGCCGCCAGAGGCCAGAAGCGGGTCCAGTTTTTCCGGAAAAGGGTCAGGCTGAACCAGCCCTTTTTCTCAGAGGACGATATCTCGAACGGCATAATCCTCACCTCCCAACTCATAAATAAAGATCTCCTCCAGCGTCAAAGGAAGGGCGTCCATCAAAATGGGAGAATAGACTGCCAGCCGGTTTGTCACCTCGTCGGAGCGGCCCCGGACAATGAGAGTATGGATCCGTCCCACCTGCTGAACGTTCAGCACCTCCATATCCTCGGGAAGCTCCGGCAAATCCTTTGTCTGGAAGACCACCTGCATTTTTACCAGGTTTTCCTGAAGGTCGGAAAGGCTCCGCTCCACCAACACCTTGCCGTGAGAGAGGATCCCCACATGATCGCACACATCCTCCAGTTCCCGCAGATTGTGGGAGGACACCAGCACGGTGGTGCCGTCCTGGGCTACATCCGACATAAGAAGGCTCCACACCTGCCGCCGCATCACTGGGTCCAGCCCGTCCACCGGCTCGTCCAGCACTAGGACCTCCGGTCTCAGACACAGCGCCAGCCAAAAGGCGGCCTGCTTCTGCATTCCCTTGGAAAGCCGTCGGATGGGACGCTTTTCATCCACGGTGCGGAAAATCTCCCGCAGGGTCCCGTACCGCTTTTCGTCAAACCGGGGATAAAAGCCCTTGTAAAACCGGGCCATATCCCGGGTGGAAGCGGAGCCGAAGTAGTAAAGTTCGTCGGGGATATCGGCGATCTTTTCCTTGACCGCCGGATTTTCATACACCGTCTGCCCGTCCACCAGCACAAGGCCGCTGTCCTGCTGGTAGACCCCTGTAATATGGCGCAAAATGGTGGACTTTCCCGCTCCGTTGGGTCCCACCAAACCATAGATTGCCCCGGTGGGTACCGTCATGGTAAGCGCGTCCAGCGCCTTAAAGCCGTCAAAGCTTTTGGATACCGCCTGCACCTCGATCATGCTCCTTCCCCCTTCCTCTCTTCCGCCGCTCCCGCGATCCGCGCCGCCAGTTCCTGAGGAGTCATCCCCAAAAAGCACAGTTCCCGTGCTGAGGCGTCAAACTGCCGCAGCAGTTCCTCCTTCCGGGCGTTCTCCTTTCCTCGGCCATGGGCGGCAAAGGCGCCCCGCCCCGGCTCCGAGGCCAGATATCCCTCCGCTTCCAGCGCGGTATAGGCCCGCTGGATTGTATTGGGGTTGATCGCCAGACTGGCTGCCAACGCCCGGACGGAGGGCAACTTTTCCCCCTCGCCGATGGCTCCTGTAATGACCAGGTGGCGCAGCCCATCCCGCACCTGCTCATAGATGGGCCGGGCGTCCCGGTAGTTGAGACTGATCATGGCCCCTCTCCCTTCCGACGCAACCGCATTGCGTCTCTTTATTGTAGGGGCAGCTACCTGCCGCCCCGCTTTAAAGTGTATTATTTACCTTAGTACAGCCAGTATATCCATTCCCTGCCAAGGAATCAAGAGGCCAAGTCTTACGATAATCTTACGTTTTCCTATGTTTTTTCTTTTTTCGGATGACAAAAGGCTTATAAGCCGTTATAATAGAACCGCCCCGACAGATCCGGCCCCTTTGTTTTGTAAAAAGGAGGGACTTTTATGCCCTTGATCGATCTTCCCAATTGGAATTCCTTTTTAAGTTGTCTGGACGATCTTATGGATACCCCCCAGGTCCAGTCCATGCGCTCCCTGCCCCATCATCCGGGAGTTAACTGTTATGAGCATTCTGTTTTTGTTGCCTATGTGGCTTTTCGCCTGGCCCGGCGTTGGGGGCTGGACTACCGCGCCTGCGCCCGGGGCGGCCTGCTTCATGACCTTTACCTTTATAATTGCCACGATTCCTCTGCCCATCCGGGAAACCAGTGCCTGGACCACCCGGTCTTTGCCCTGCGCAACGCCATGAGCCTAACAGAATTGAGCAAGCTGGAGCGAAATATCATCCTGGCCCACATGTGGCCTCTGGCCCTTCACCTGCCCCGCTCGCGGGAGGCTTGGGTGGTAAGTCTGGCCGACAAACTGTGCGCTACGGTGGAGGTCGTCCAACTTTATAAAAGGATGAAGCTTCGGGCCGTCCTGGCCGCCTGAAGAATTCCTTTTCCTTTTTTGAAAAGGGCCTTTTAAAAAGGGGCTCTTTTCTTTTTATTTTCTTTGCATTTTTTCCTGTCGTTTGCTATAATGTTTCCTGTGGAAAAATTTTCGGCAAGGACCGGAATTGAGGTGACCGCCAGTGGACAGCATAGGCGCCATTGTGTTTTTTGGCCGGGGTGAGCTTGGCTCTTCCCTCTTCCTTCAGGATATTCTATTTGACCCGGCGGCTCTTTGGCTGTCGGAAACTCTCCGCCGATCTGGCGTGGAGCGCTTTTTGGTGGTCTGTGACGACGCCGATCAGGCCGCCGCCAAGGCCTGCTTTCCGGAGGACTCCTGGTTTGTTTCCCCCGGAGCCGCCAGCGCTCCCGCTCGACTGGCGGAGTTTTTGTCTCTGGTCCCCGGTCCCCTTACCGTGGTGACCCGGCCCGTGCTTTTAGCTGGAGAGGGAACTTCCTTCTCCCTTCCCGGCAAGGAACCGCCAAAAAGCGTCTTTACCCTTCGGGGTGCGGCCTTGGCTGCCGCCCTTAAGGATGGCCGGAACTTTGACGACGCCCTTTCCGCCCTGGGGGATCCCAAGCCCTGGCAGGGCCGGATCCTCCCCCTGAAGGATGACCTGGCCTACCGCTGCGCCACAGTGGAGCCTCTGGCCCAGAGCCTGGGGGTAGAACGGCTTTTGGCCGCAGGCGTACGGGTCATAGACGCCGACCACACCTATGTGGGTCCCGCCTCCACGGTGGGAGAAGGCTCCACCTTACTTCCCGGCGTTATTCTCCGGGGACATACCTCGGTGGGAAAAAACGCCCTTTTGGGCCCCAACACCATGATCCGGGACTGCTCGCTGGGTGACGATGTCAGCGTCAACTCCTCCCAACTCAACGAGTCGGTCATTGAAGATGGGGTGGTCATCGGCCCCTTCGCTTACATCCGCCCCCATTGCCATCTTTCCAAAAAAGTCAAGATAGGCGACTTTGTGGAACTGAAAAACTCCGTTATCGGCGAGGGCACTAAGGTCAGCCACCTTACCTATGTGGGCGATTCCGACGTGGGCGCCGGAGTTAACTTTGGCTGCGGCACCGTCACAGTAAACTACGATGGGGAGAAGAAATTCCGCACCACCATCGGCGACCACGCCTTTATCGGCTGCAATACCAATCTGGTGGCTCCCGTCATTGTGGGAGAGGGCGCTTACACGGCTGCCGGCAGCACCATTACCGAGGACGTCCCCGCCGACTCTCTGGCCATCGCCCGGGATCGGCAGAGCGTAAAAAAGAACTGGGTCAAAAAGCGCCGCAAAAAGTAACGGCGCCCTAGCAGGTCGAGAGGATGGAGTACAAAAGAAATACAAGAGAATGAGAGGATGGAGACTATGATCGCGCACGGAAAGGACATCAAGATTTTTTCAGGCAATTCCAATCGGGCCCTTGCCCAGGCCATCTGTGACCACCTGGGCACCCAGCTGGGTCAGGCGGAGTCAGGCCGGTTCTCCGATGGAGAGAATTACTGCTCTATCTATGAAACGGTCCGGGGCTCCGACGTATTTGTGGTCCAGTCCACCTGTTCGCCGGTGAACGACAACCTGATGGAACTGCTTATTATGATCGACGCCTTCAAGCGGGCCTCCGCCGGGCGGATCACCGCTGTCATTCCCTACTTTGGCTACGCCCGGCAGGACCGGAAGGCCAAGCCCCGGGATCCTATTTCCGCCAAGCTGGTAGCCAACATGATCACCACCGCCGGGGCTGACCGGGTGTTGACCATGGATCTCCACGCCTCCCAGATCCAGGGCTTTTTTGACATTCCTGTGGACAATATGCTGGGAAGCCCCATCTTTGCCCAGTATTTCCATGAAAAGTTTTTGGGGCAGGAGGAGGACACGATCGTAGTCTCCCCCGACGTAGGCAGCGTCTCTCGTGCCCGGGCCTTTGCCCAGAAGCTGGGCATGCCCCTGGCTATCGTGGACAAGCGCCGTCAGCGGGCTAACTCCTCCGAGGTCATGAACATCATCGGCGACGTGAGGGGCAAGCAGGTGGTCCTGCTGGACGATATGGTGGACACCGCCGGCAGCCTTTGCCATGCCGCCCAGGCTCTGGTGGACATTGGCGGCGCTACCAAGGTATACGCCTGCGCCAGCCACGGCGTACTCTCCGGCCCCGCCTACGATCTCATTGAAAACAGTCCCATTGAAGAGTTGATGTTCCTGGACACCATTCCCCCCACCGAGCAGGCCAGACAAAGCGGTAAGATCAAATACCTGACGGTAGCCCACCTCTTTGCCGACGCCATTGACCGGATCTATCAGGAGGTCTCCATTTCCAAGCTGTTTAATTAAAGGGATCGACTCCCCACGGGGCAGGGCGCCGCGCCGCCCTGCTCCCTTTTTTTGCCCCCTAACGGGTGGCTGGGGGCAGGCGCCCCTACAGTATGATCTTTTGGAGGGTTATCATGTTTTTCTTTAATAAGCCCAAGGGACCTGTCACTTGGCTGGTGGTGGGCTTGGGCAATATGGGCGACCAGTACGAGCATACCCGGCACAATGTAGGCTTTGATGTGATCGACGAGATCGCTGAGGGGCTGAACATTCCTATCCAGCGGCTGAAATTTAAAGCCCTTACCAACGCCGCCGCTTTGGGCGGGGAAAATGTGCTGCTCATGAAGCCGGTGACCTATATGAACCTGTCCGGGGAGGCGGTAGAGCCCGCCGCCGCCTTTTATAAGATCCCCCCCGACCATATCATTGTCCTCTCCGATGAGGTCTCCCTTCCCCCAGGCAAGCTGCGGATCCGCCCCGGCGGTTCGGCGGGGGGACACAATGGCTTAAAGAATATCATCGCCCATCTTCACACCGAGAACTTTCCCCGGATCCGCATCGGGGTCGGCGGAAAGCCCCACCCCGACTACGATATGGCCGACTGGGTCCTGGGCAAGCCCCAGGGGGAGGACCGGAAAGCCGTCGACGAGGCGGTCAAGCGGGCCGCCCAGGCGGTAGAGTGTTATATAAAAGAAGGTTCCGACAAAACTATGAGTAAATTCAATTGACCTCCCCCTTTCCCCACCCTGCGGTGGGGAAAATTTTTTTGTCCACTTTTTCCTTTGCCAGGAGCCGGAGGCCCTCCTTTTCCGCCTTGGCGACCAGGCCACCCGGATGGAGGTGCTGCACACCTTGGTAGAGACCGCCTTCCCCAATAACTTTGACCCTGGGATCCCAACCTTTTCCGACCTTTCCCAGGAGCCCCAATATGCCCGGACCGCCGGCTTTGCCTTTGCCCAAGGGCTGGTTCTGGGAGATGGCGGTGCTGATCTGCCGGGCTTTTCCGGACTAAGACCATCCTCTCTTGACCTTTCCCCTCCAAAAATGATATACTGTTTTTACCGATACCCCCCTTCCTTTTGGAATGGGGGCTTTCGGCGTCGTTGGGGCAAACTTCATATCCTTCACTTTCGAGTTGAGGATCCGCTTTTGCGGGGGGCCCATAGGCGTCCGTTTCTCACCTTTTCCTTGCCGGAGGTTTCCTATGCAGCAGCTTCTTTTCGCCCTTTCCCAGCTCCCTGAATTTCAGCAGCTTGCCGCCGCATTGGATAACGGCCTTTCTCCCGTGGCGGTCAGCGGCCTGTCCGGTGCCCACCGGGCCTACTTTGCCGCCGCCCTGCGAAAGCAGTCGGGGCGGACGGTGGCCCTACTCTGCGCCGACGACGCCGAGTGCCAGCGCATGGCCTCCGACCTTCGCTCTCTTACCGGGAAGGAGGTCCTTACCCTGCCCTCCCGGGAGTTCACCTTTCATAATGCCGCCGTAGTTTCTCGCCAGTGGGAACAACTTCGGCTCCGTACCCTATGGGCTTTGGCCCAGGGTTCTGTCCCCTTCCTGGTGGCTCCGGCTGAGGCTTTGATCCAGCGGACCATGCCTCCCCAGCTTCTTACCCAGGCCAGCCTGGTCCTGAAAATGGAGGAGAGGTATGATCTGAATGAATTGGCGGAATCCCTTACCGCCGCAGGCTATTCCCGCTGTGACCAGGTGGAGGGTATCGGACAGTTTGCCCTTCGGGGTGGGATCCTGGACTTCTTTTCCCCCGCTCACCCTCAGCCAGTGCGGATAGAGTTTTTTGGCGATGACGTGGACTCCATGGGCCTCTTTGACGTTTCCACCCAGCGCCGGACCGAACAGCTTCAGGAGGCCCGGATCCTCCCCGCCGCCGAGGTCCTTCCTCAGTTTGCCCCCGGCGGGAGCATGGGCCTGGTCACTGCGCTGGACCAGCGGCTGGCCGCGGCGGTAAAAAAAGGCTCTTCCGACCAGCTTCTTGTCACCCTGGCCCAGGACAAGGAGGCCTTGGAAAACGGCCTTTCCTTTCCCGCCATTGACCGCTATTTGGCCCTTATTTATCCCAAGATGGCCACCGCTTTAGACTATCTTCCCCCCGATGCGGCCGTTCTTATCAGTGACAGCCCCCGCTTTATGGAACGGTGCAAAAATGAACTTTGGCAGGTAAATGAGGATGTGACCGCCCTGGCGGAAAGCGGAGTTCTCCTTCCCGAGTTGGGCCGGTTTTGCCTGACCCCGGAGGAACTTACCGCCGCCTTGGAGGAGTGGGCGGTGGCCTATCTGGATCCCTTTACCTCCTCCCAATATCCTCAGCGTCCCCGGCAGCTTTTAGCGCTCACCGCCAAACAGCTTTCTCCCTACGGCGTAAGTCTGGAGACCGCCGTCTCCGACCTCAGCCACTACCTTACCGCCGGCTTTTCCGTGGTGGTGCTGGCAGGCAGCGAACAGAGATGTCTTAATTTGCAGGCGCTTCTTCGGGATCAAAATGTCCGCTCCGCGGTGGATTTTAAACTTTCCTCTCTTCCCCAGCCGGGACAGGCGGTGATCTGCTGCGGCGGACTTTCCTCCGGCATGGAATTTCCCACCATCCGCCTTGCCATCCTTACCGAGGGCTCTGCCGCCCCGATAAAAAAGCGAAAGGGAAAAGCCCCCACCAACCGGGAAAAGCTCCACTCCTACGCGGACCTCTCGGTGGGAGACCTGGTGGTCCACCAGCAGTACGGCATCGGCCGGTATCAGGGCATGATAAAAATGCCTGTGGACGGCGTGGACAAGGACTATGTAAAGATCGCCTACGCCGGGGCGGACGCCCTCTACGTTCCCGCCACCCAACTGGACATGATGAGCAAATATATCGGCGGCGGTGAGGACGCCAATGAGACCAAAAAGCTCTCCCGGCTGGGGGGCGGCGACTGGGAGCGGCAGCGGTCCAGGGCCAAAAAGGCGGTCCAGGACCTGGCAAAGGGCCTCATTCAACTCTATGCCCAGCGCCAGCGCCAGCCCGGCTTTGCCTTCTCCCCCGACTCCCCCTGGCAGAAGGAGTTTGAGGAGGAATTTGAGTATACCGAGACCGAAGACCAGCTTCGCTGCGTTCAGGAGATCAAGCGGGACATGGAGATGAACAAGCCCATGGACCGGCTTCTCTGTGGCGACGTGGGCTACGGCAAGACCGAAGTGGCCTTCCGGGCCATTATGAAGTGCGTTCTGGACGGAAAGCAAGCCGCCATTCTGGTCCCCACCACCGTTTTGGCCCGGCAGCACTACCTCACCGCCAAGCGCCGCTTTGCCAAGTACCCGGTGGATGTGGAGGTCATCTCCCGGTTCCGTACCCCCGCTCAAATGCGGGAGACTCTGCGGAAACTCTCCGAGGGGAGCGTAGACCTTCTCATCGGCACCCACCGGCTCCTTCAAAAGGACGTTCAATTCAAAAACCTGGGACTTTTGGTGGTGGACGAAGAGCAGCGTTTCGGCGTCACCCACAAGGAAAAGCTGAAGGAACTCTCCCGCCAGGTAGATGTGCTTACCCTGTCCGCCACCCCTATCCCCCGGACTCTCAATATGGCCCTCTCCGGTATCCGGGATATGTCCACCCTGGAGGAGCCTCCTCTGGACCGCCAGCCTGTCCAGACTTACGTGATGGAGCATGACTGGTCGGTCCTTGCCGACGCCATGCGCCGGGAGTTGGAGCGGGGCGGCCAGGTCTACTATCTCCACAACCGGGTGGAAACCATTTCCCGAACCGCCGCCCGGATCCAGGAAATGCTGGGGGAGGACGTCGTGGTAGGGGTAGCCCACGGCAAAATGACCCAGGAGGAACTGGGCGACGTGATGAACCGTATGTCCGAGGGGGAGGTGGGGGTGCTGTGCTGCACCACCATTATTGAGACGGGCATTGACATCTCCAATGTCAATACCCTTATTATTGAGGATGCGGATAAGATGGGACTTGCCCAACTCCATCAGATCCGGGGCCGGGTAGGCCGGTCCAACCGGCGGGCCTTCGCCTACCTTACCTACCGCCGCGGCAAGGTTTTGAGCGAGGTGGCCGCCAAGCGCCTGGGCGCCATCCGGGAGTTTGCCGAGTTTGGCTCCGGCTTTAAGATCGCCATGCGGGACCTGGAGATCCGGGGAGCGGGCAACGTACTGGGGCCCGAGCAGTCCGGCTTTATGATGAGCGTGGGCTACGACATGTACCTTCAGCTTTTGGAGGAGGCGGTCCTGGCCGAGCGGGGGGAAACGGTAGAAAAGCCCGCCGAATGTTCCGCCGACCTGACGGTCACCGCCTCCATTCCCGACCGGTACGTTCCCTCCCCGGAGCAGCGGATGGATCTTTACCGGCGCATCGCCCTCGTCCGCAGCGAGGCCGACGCTGATGATCTTACCGATGAACTCATCGACCGTTATGGGGATCCCCCCCGGCAGGTCAACAATCTGATCGCGGTAGCCCTCCTCCGTGCCGACGCCGCCCGGTGCGGTGTAAAGGAACTGACCCAAAAGGGAAACAACGTGATCTTTTCTCTCGACACCTTTGAGTTGTGCCGTGTGTCCACCCTCTGCGCCCAGGAACGCTGGAAGGGCCGGATCCTCTTCTCCGCCGGAGAGAAGCCCGCCCTCACCCTCCGGCTGAAGCGGGGGGAAGATCCCTTAAAGTTTGCCCGGCTCATGGTGGAGGATTACAGCAAAACGGCGGAGGATGTGTAGGGGCGCACACTGCCCAGCCGTTTGACGCGAAGCGACATTACGGATGGGGCGTACCCCTTGCGGGTATCGTGCGCCCGCCCAGGGCTTCCCGCAGCCGACGCGGGCGCACACTGTGCGCCCCTACACACCAATGGAGGGATATTCCATGACCGACCAAGAGTATATGTCCCGGGCCCTGGAACTGGCCCGGGAGGCCCTGGCCGATGGGGAGGTCCCCGTGGGCTGCGTCATTGTCTGGGAGGACGGACGTATCATTGGGGAGGGGCGAAACCGCCGGGAGAGAGACAAGGACGCTCTGGGCCACGCAGAGCTTGCCGCCATCCGCCAGGCCTGCCGGAGCGTGGGTGGATGGCGGCTGGGCAAAGCAACGCTCTACGTCACCCTGGAGCCCTGCCCCATGTGCGCCGGAGCCATTCTCAACGCCCGGATTGGGGAACTTCACTATGCCGCCAAGGACCCGGCCATGGGCGCCTGCGGCTCGGTGCTGAACCTTTTTGAGGAACGCTTTGGCGTTCACCCCCGCATCTTCCGGGGACCTTTGGAGGAGGAGTGCGCCCGGCTCCTTACCGACTTTTTTACCCAAGCCCGACAGCGTTCTCCCGAGATTTAATACATTGGTAACAACTGAGGTTTTTCTTTTTAACAATTCCCCTGTATGCTAAACACTGTGCAAAGGAACGATCTTCTTTTCATTCTATCCTCCAATCCTTTTACAAAAAAGCAGCGGTGGCCCGCTGCTTTTTTGTATTCGAAGGGTGGAGCAATGGTCTGACGGTGGGATAAGACCCGGAGTGGAGCGAAATCCCCATAAGGGGCATGCCTTTTTGCCCCTTATGGGGATTTTGCGGAATTCGGCGTAGCCGATGCCGAAGGGGACCGCACGACCGAAGGAAGTGGGGCGGAGGGGCCTATATCCGCCGTCGTCCAGACCATTGCGGAGCCTGACACGGCTCTCTTTCAGGCCCGGCCAACACAGCACCACCTTGCGGCGGGGGGCAGTGCTTGCCAGCCCCCGCCTTACACGAGAGGGTATCCCATTTCTGTCGGGCGCACAATGTGCGCCCCTACAAATTTGTGATGACCGTGTTGTGTAGGGACGGCTATCAGCCCCCCGCCGTCCACCACGCCTCCTTCCCCACATTACCGAAATACGACAGAAAATTCCCGAGATTTAATCCTTTTGTAACAACTTTTGTTAGCTTCGTTTACAACTGTCCTGTATTATAACACTTGCAAGAGACATTTCTTTTTCATTTCATTCTATCCTCTTTCCTTGTGAAAAGGGCCGGGTCACCCCCGGCCCTTTTCATATTCTTTTTCCCTTGAGTTCATATTGCCCTTCCCTTTCAAATATGCTACACTGTATTTCCATATCCGCTCTTTTCAAGGAGGGGTCCCTTTGCTTGAGATCTTTCTTATTGCTCTGAGTCTGGCTATGGACGCCTTTGCCGTCTCCGTCTCCACCGGCATTGCCGTCCCCGGCTTTGGTCCCAGACAGGCCGCCCGTATTGGTGCCTGGTGCGGTTTTTTCCAGTTTGCCATGCCCTTGGCCGGCTGGTTTCTGGGCTCCAGCGTAAAGACCTACATAGAGGCGGTAGACCACTGGATCGCCTTCGGCCTTCTGGCCCTTATCGGCGGCAGCATGATCCACGAGGCCCTTTCCGGCGGAGAGGGGGAGGCCGTCACCGACCTTTCAGTCCGCCGCCTTTTCCTTCTGGCCCTGGCTACCAGTATTGACGCCCTGGCGGTGGGAGTCTCCCTGGCCTTTACCGACGCCAAGATCCTGCTCTCCGCCCTCATTATTGGTCTTGTGGCCTTTACCCTGGCTATGCTGGGGGGCCTTTTAGGCCGGAGACTGGGGCAACTCTTTCAGCGCCGGGCCACCTTTCTGGGGGGCCTGGTCCTGATCGCCATCGGCTTAAAAATTTTGCTGGAACACCTTTTGGGA
Organism: uncultured Pseudoflavonifractor sp.; assembly: GCA_947565875.1. Classification (GTDB taxonomy): domain Bacteria; phylum Bacillota; class Clostridia; order Oscillospirales; family Oscillospiraceae; genus Vermiculatibacterium. The sequence continues at coordinate 7,249 of CANOHR010000004.1, read as the reverse complement.
CCTTCATTTTAAAAACAGTTCGTATATTTTAAGGGAAATATACGAACTGTTTTCATTTGTCCCCTTGACATCCTTCCTACTCCGTGATAATATACCAACCAAATTCAGCATGATAGAGGTGCGGTTCTCATGAGTACCCGCCCCCAAGGCCAGACAGCCGGGGACAGGGAAAGGGAGCGCCGCCGAAGGGGGCTTCGGTGTCTGTCGGAGCTTTGCCTGGGTCAATGGGAAACACCCATTGGACTGTCACAGCAATGTGAAGCGCTATCATGGTTCCATACGGGACCGCATTTGCCGTGTCCCCTTGTGTGTATGAGGCCATGAGCGCTTTGCGTTCCGGGCCTCATTTTTCATGCTCAGGAATGGAGAGAAAACACTATGGAATCTGTCAGCCAGTTCTACAACACCTTTTGGGCCTTCCTGCCCCCGGTGATCGCCATTCTGCTGGCCCTCATCACCAAGGAGGCCTACTCCTCCCTCTTTATCGGCGTTTTGGTCGGTGCCCTCCTGTACAGCAATTTTGCCCCGGTACAGACCCTGGACGCCATTATCAACGACGGGCTCATCACCGCCATTGCCGACAATGCCGGTATTTTCCTGTTTTTGGTGATCCTGGGCACCATTGTGGCCCTGGTAAACGCCGCGGGAGGCTCCGCCGCCTTCGGCCGCTGGGCGGAGAAAAACATCAAGACCCGGGTGGGCGCCATGCTCTCCACCTTTGTGCTGGGCATTCTCATCTTTATCGACGACTACTTTAACTGCCTCACCGTAGGCTCGGTCATGCGTCCCGTCACCGACAGCCACCGGATCTCCCGGGCCAAGCTGGCCTTCCTCATCGACGCCACCGCCGCCCCCGTGTGTATGATCGCTCCCGTCTCCTCCTGGGCCGCCGCCGTCTCCGGCGTGGCCGCTGACCTGGACACCGGGGTCTCCGGCATCCAACTCTTTGTCCAGGCCATTCCCTTTAACTTTTATTCCCTGCTGACCTTCGTGTTCATCATCGGCATGGCCGTGATGAAGCTGGACTACGGCCCCATGAAGCACTATGAGGATCTGGCCCAGAATAAGGGCGACCTGGGGGCGTTGACCTCCGGGGATGACGAGGCGGGCAACCCCAAGGGCAAGGTGATGGATCTGGTCCTTCCCGTGGTGGTGCTGATCATCTTCTGCGTCATCGGCATGATCTATGTGGGCGGCTTCTTCGGTGTGGACGCCTGGGGCGGCACCGACTGCGCCGGGGACTTTATCGGTGCCTTCGGCAACACCGATGCCTTTATCTCCCTTCCCTGGGGTGCCATCCTTGCCCTCATCCTCACCATCGCTTACGTTGTGGCCCGCCGCCTGATGAGCTTTAAGGACGCCATGGCCTGCCTGCCCAAGGGCTTCATCGCCATGGTCCCCCCCATCACCATTCTCACCCTGGCGGTGAGTCTGAAGACCATGACCGGCTACCTGGGTGCCGACGTATTCGTGGAAGGCGTTATGAAGGGCGCCTCCCAGGGCCTTTACAGTCTGCTGCCTGCCGTTATCTTTGTGGTGGCCTGCCTGCTGGCCTTTGCCTCGGGTACCAGCTGGGGCACCTTCGGCATCCTGATCCCCATTGTCACCGCCATCTTCCCCACCGGCTCCACCCTTCTGACCATCGGCATCTCCGCCTGTCTGGCGGGAGCCGTCTGCGGCGACCACTGCTCCCCCATCAGCGACACCACCATTATGGCCTCGGCAGGCGCCCAGTGCGACCACGTGACCCACGTCTCCACCCAGCTTCCCTACGCCATCACCGTGGCGGCGGTAAGCTTTGTCAGCTTCATCATCGCCGGCTTCGTCCCCAACGTCTTTATCGCCCTGTCGGCGGCCATCCTGCTGATGATCGCCACCCTCTTTGTGATCCGTTCCAGGGTCGCCAAGGCCGCGTAATTTCTTATTCAGAGACAGAAAGCACCGCCGGGATCATAGAAGATCCCGGCGGTGCTTTTATTTGGAAAAAGGAGCGGCGTGCCGAGGCGTCACGCCCTACGATCCCAAAACAGCAATATCCGTAGGGCGGCGGTTCCCTGATGCCCCTGGTGCGCCCACATCCCTCAACAAAATTCGATCCCGTCCTCGCCCATGCTTTTGATCCTGGCCAGGGACTCGATCCGCACTCCCTGGGCGCGGAGGCGGTCGCCGCCGGGCTGGAAGGCCTTCTCGATACAGATCCCGGCTCCCACCAGGGTGGCCCCGGCTTGATCCACAATGGAAATAAGTCCCTCCAGGGCCGCGCCGTTAGCCAGGAAATCGTCGATGAGCAGCACCCGGTCCTCTGGGCGAAGGAATTCCTTCGCCACCATTACCTCATAGACCCCGCCGTGGGTAAAGGACTCCACCGGGGCAGTGTAGACGCTACCGTCGATGTTTTTGGTCTTGCTCTTTTTGGCGAAGACCACGGGCACGTTAAAATACTGCCCTGCCACGCAGGCGATCCCAATGCCACTGGCCTCCACGGTCAGAAGTTTGGTGACTCCCTCGTCCCCAAAGAGCCGGAAAAACTCCTTGCCCATCTCATTGAACAGCACCAGATCCATCTGGTGGTTAAGAAAGCTGTCCACCTTCAGAATGGTCCCCTTCTCCCGGAGCCTTCCGTCTTTGCGGATCCGCTCCTCCAGCAGTTTCATCCCAGACCCTCCTTTGGCGTTTCATAATTTCCCCTCATTTTACAGGAATGGGCCGAAAAAAGCAATCCCATTGTATCCCCTGTCGAAACCTGCTATAATGTTCGCAGACAGTAATTTTGATTCAGGAGGTTTTTATGCGCCGCTCCATTTTTGCTCTTTCTCTTACGCTCCTTTTTCTGACCTCCTGCGCCCCCTCCTCCACACCGCCGACAGGCCCCGTCCCCACTCCGGTCCAGACCCAGCCCCCGGCTCCCATTCTGAGCCCCACCCCGGAGCCAGAGCCCACTCCCAACCAGGAGGCCCTGGACGTCTATTTTGCCTCGGTGGCAGTCCCGGATTTTTTGGACGAGGCCCAGCAGGAGCAATACCGCCTGGCCCACTATCTCTACGCTCATATGTTCGGCGGCTGCACCACCGCCATAGAGGATATGTTCCCTCTTATTCACATCCCCTTCCCCGACGGCGGATATACCTTTGAATCGGTGTCCTATGAGGGGATGGACGGCTACTATCTCTCCCGGTATCCCTACGCCGATTTTGACGCCACCGTCCGCTCGGTCTTTACCGACCGGTTCTGGCAGGAGCGCAACTGGCTCTCCTTCGGTGATGAGGAGTTCTACCCCATCTACGCCGACCTGGACGGCGTTTTAGCGGTGCGGGACCTGGGGCGGGGCAGCGGCTACTACTATAACGACCACTTTCCTGACGAGTTCCGCCTGGAGGATCAGACGGAGGACCGGATCTCCTTCACTCTCATCGGCCACTACTCCCCGGTGTGGCCCTACGAGGGAGAGACCTACGAGGAGCGGGACCAGCGTCTGGAGCGGGAGTATGAATACACTCTGGAGTTTCCTATCACCATGGTCTTTACTGATTCCGGCTGGCGCTTCGATGAGTTTCATACCGCTTTGGCGGATGAAGATACCCCTGAACACTCCCCCTATTATTGCGGCTGATATTTCAAAAGGAGGCCCCCATGCGCTTTTTCAAACGGCACCTGACTCCCGCCCTTCTGGCGGCGGTCCTGCTTCTCACCTTCTCCCCCCTGGTCCCCACCGCCGGGGCCATCTATGCCGACGCCGAAAATACCTGGGCCGCCGAGATCATTGAAAAGGCGGGGGCCTACGGCCTGATGGAGGGCTATCCCGACGGCCGCTTCGGCGTGGGGGAGAATATGACCCGGGCCCAGTTTGCCACCGTCCTTTGCCGTATGCTGGACTGGACTCCGGAGGAGGCGATCCCCGAAACCTTGTTTGACGTTCCCGGCCACTGGGCCCAGGGGTATATCTCCGCCGCCGCCCTCCACGACGCCATCGACGCCGCAGGGCCCTTCCGGCCAGATGACTATATTAGCCGGGGGGAGATGGCCCAAATGCTGGTCCGGGCGTTGGGCTACGGGCGGCTGGCCCGCTCGCTGGAAAATGTGTCTCTCCCCTTTCCTGACGTGACGGAGGACAAGGGTTACGCCGCCCTGGCCTATGACTTTGGCATCATCACCGGGGTGGAGGAAAACGGGGTCCTTAAATTTCTTCCCACCTTTTCCGCCTCCCGGGAGCAGTGCGCTGCCATGTTGGTACGCTGCTATGAGCGGTACCATGCCAAAACGGAGTGGCTTCACGGCTTTTATGCCTTCAGCTCCTACCCTCAGCTGAGCTATACCGCCCGGATGGACGGCGTCAGCGTGGGCTGGGCCCGGTTGGAGACCGATGAGTTGGGGGTCCCTCTGGTCAACTCCACCGCCGTCAACGGTAATGACTGGGTCAAGCCCGAACAGTCCGCCCTGACCACCGACTTTTTGGAGGAACACGCGATCCCCTACAACCTGAACGTCTTCGGTTCCGCCACCACCTTCGCCGCCATTACAGAGGCCGCCAACCAGGCTGAAGCCATCGCCCAGCTTGTGGAGGCTGCCCAGCCCTACGCCGGGCTTACCATGGATGTGGAGGGGCTGCGGGAAGAACACCGGGAGGCCTATTCCGCCTTTATGACCGCCCTCCGCACCGCCCTCCCCCCGGAGAAGACCCTCTATGTCTGTGTCCAGCCCGACACCTGGTTCGGGGGCTTTGATTACCGGGCCCTGGGAGATATCTGCGACAAGGTGATCCTTATGGCCCACGACTACCAGTGGGCCTCCATCCCCGACTACTATCTGGGCACCGACAAGACCTACTGCCCCGTGACCCCCATCGAGCAGATCTATACCGCTCTCCGGCATATTACCGACCCGGTGACGGGCGTTCAGGACAGGAGCAAGCTGGCCCTGGCCATCTCCTTTAACACCACCGGCTTCCATGTGGATGAAAATGGACTCCTGCTGGATCAGACCTTTTACCATCCTGCCACCGCCACCATCGCCCAGCGGCTTCAGCAGGAAGATTCCCAGCGCGTCTGGGACGACCAGAGCCGGAATCCCAACCTATATTATACCGCCGACGGGGAACACTACCGTCTGTGGTATGAGGACGCCCAAAGCGTGGCGGAAAAACTCCAACTCTCCCACATGTTTGGCATACAGGGCGTTTCCGTCTGGCGGCTGGGCATGATCCCCAACTACCCGGATATCCCCAACTACGATGTGTGGAGCGTTCTTTCGGAGCGGTGAGGCTTTTCCTTTCCTGCCGCTCCTATTTGCTTTGAAGGAGGTCCCTTCTATGGAACCCGCCAAACCCACCAAGCGTCAAACCTTCATCTGCTTTTTCCTTATGAGCTTGGGCTCTATTTTGGTCAGCATTGGGGTCTACTTTTTCAAGTTTCCCAACCACTTTTCCATGGGGGGCGTCTCCGGCCTGTCCATCCTTTTGGGGCAGCTGATCCCCTCCCACCTGGTGACCCCCGCCACCATTAACACGGTGATCACTCTTCTCTTCTTGATTTTGGGGTTTCTCGTGCTGGACCGGTCCTTTGGCCTGAAAACGGTCTACTGCTCCCTGCTCTACTCCGCTGTCATCCAGCTTTTAGAGCGGTTTTTCCCCCTCTCCCGGCCCTTGACCGGCGAAAAGATGCTGGAACTCTTCTTTGCCGTTCTCCTTCCCGCCCTGGGCGCTGCCATTCTTTTTAACATGGGCGCCTCCACCGGTGGGACCGACATTATGGCTATGATCCTGAAAAAATACACCGGCATGGACGTGGGCCGGGCGCTGCTGGCCTCCGACGTTTTCATTGCCGCTTCCGCCCTTCTGGTCTTTGACGTGGAGACGGGCCTTTTTTCCCTACTGGGTCTGGCCCTGAAGTCGGTGCTGGTAGACTCGGTCATTGAATCTCTGAACCGGAAAAAGTCCTTTACCGTGGTGACCCATGACCCGGAAGGGGTCTGCCATTATATCAACGACACCCTTCACCGGGGCGCCACCGTCTGGAAGGGGCAGGGGGCCTACACCCACCAGGACCAATATGTGATCCTCACTGCCCTCTCCCGCCATCAGGCGGTTGCCCTGCGAAACCATTTAAAGCAGACTGATCCTCACGCCTTTATGTTGATCACCAACTCCAGCGAGATCTTCGGGAAAGGCTTCCTACGAGCCTGATCTCCCGCGGCGCCCGGTTCCTTATGGAAATATTTCCCATCTCGTCTTCTTTCCCCTTCTTTCCCTATCCAAAAATGGTAAAATCTGGTTATCCAGACCAAACCATCGGGAAAGAAGGGTTTTTTATGCCGTTTCTCCGAACCAAAAAGGGCCTCTTTGAGTCCACCCGGGTCCAGTTTTTGTCCATTGACAGTATTCGTCCCAATCCCGGCCAGCCCCGCCGATACTTTTCTCCAGAGGGTCTTCAGGAGCTTGCCGCCAGCATTGCCGCCCATGGGATCCTCCAGCCCCTTTCCGTCCGTCGGACGGATGGAGGCTATGAACTGATCTCCGGGGAGCGGCGCCTTCGCTCCGCCCAACTGGCCGGACTTTCTGAAGTCCCCTGTCTGATCGTCACCGCCGATGAGACCCAATCCTCCCTTCTTGCTCTCATTGAAAATGTCCAGAGAAGAGACCTGGATTTTTTGGAGGAGGCTTTGGCCATTCAAGCTCTGCTGGAGGCCACCGGCCTTTCTCAGGAGGCGTTGGCAAAACAACTGGGCAAAGCCCAGTCCTCTCTGGCCAATAAACTTCGCCTCTTGCGGCTTCCCCCGGAGGTTTTAGACCTACTGCGGCGAAACGGCTTTACCGAGCGTCATGCCCGAGCCCTACTTCGCCTTTCGGATCCGGAGATCCAGCTTAACGCCGCTCATTTTATTGTGGACGACGACCTCACCGTTTCCAAAACGGAAGTTCATGTAGATTCCCTTCTCCACCCCACCCCTAAACGCTCCAAACCAACCTTTCTATTGAAGGACGTCCGCTTTTTCTTAAATACCGTGACCCGGGCCCTCTCCCTAATGCAAAGCGCCGGAGTCCACGCCGACTGTCAGCGGCAGGACACTCCAGAGGCTATTTTGCTCACCATCCGTATTCCCCGGTGACCCCTCTTTGACGGCAGCGCTTTCCATAAAAGCGCTGCCGCTTTCATATAACAAGGTTGTTTCACGTGAAACATTACCGGAGAGCAACCCTGAATAGACCTATTTTTAAAAAGGACAAAACGCTGAATGTTTCACGTGAAACATTCAG
>CANOHR010000003.1 GCA_947565875.1 uncultured Pseudoflavonifractor sp. | reverse complement strand
TCTGGTAAACGGCGGATACATCGAGTTTACGGACAAAAAAGTTAAGGCATACACCGATGCGACCGGACAGCTGAGTTCGGGAGTTCTGGATTATGACAGCGCGACTTGCAGTATTGTCTACAGGACCTCGGCCACAACCTATGTTCCCATTTCCAACGGGTATGTCTTTACTAATATCCTGAGCGCCTCCAAGACCGTCACCGACCAGGCTACCTATGACGGACAGAATCTCTATCTGGCTTATACGCCTGGCGGCAATACTCTCTATGCCGGTCCTCTGGGCGTGCTTACCGTCCGGGAGCTCCAGGCCGACGGCATTACCGCCACCGGCAAGGACAAAGTCACTCTGCGCTATGAGAAGGATAATACCAACTTCGCCGCCGACACGAATAATATGTCCGCTGCTGTGAGCTTTAACAGCGACAGCGTGAACAAGCTGGCCAACAGCGCCAATATGACCTACAGTGCCACCATCGCCCAGGGCTCCGGCAACTGGTTCTTCGAGGTGGGCTCTGCGGGTGAGCCCACCCTGGTCCTCCACTCCACCAAGGATGGAAACGCCTGGGGCGGCAACGGCCTGCTGACCACGCTCAAGGTGGGCGACGATGTGTCCGGCTATGACGGAAAGACGCTCTACATGTCCTATCTGGACATCAACAACAACGTGGTACGTACGCCCCTGGGGATCATCCGCATCGGAAGCGAGTTCTCCGTGGACGTCACCGACGAGAACGGCCACGAACCCGAGTACGGCGATAAGCTCACCGCCGTGCCCACCATCCCCGATCCTGACCACCCCGGCCAGGAGAAGCCCGACGATCCTGACAAGTACACCTACGAATGGTGGTGGCAGCCCGATCCCACCCAGCCCGACAAGTGGGAGCCCATCCCCGGTGCCACCAGTCCCGACTACCGGCCCGATCCCGAGAAGATCGGCCACAAGGTAAAGCCGGTGGTCACCGATAAGAATACCGGCACCGAGAAGGACGGACCCGAGCAGGATATCCAAAAGCGCTCGGTGAACTTCGACGTTGCCCCCCATGATAAGTGGGAGGACGGAAACAAGCTCAACAACAACGATACCGATTATCCGGGCGGCTATACAGAGAAGGACTTCACCCTGTCCGAGGCGGTGGATGCCGAGGGCCGTTACGGCGGCATTCTGCTTGCCGATCAGGGGAAGGTATCCCTGGATCTGAAGGATGAGTTGGATAAGGCGGGGACGGAGGGAGGTACTCCCACCGACCAGCGGCCCATGTATGCCACTGCCGAGGTAGGAGCCCAGATCACCTGGCCTGCCATTACCAAGGATGACGGTACCGTAGCCACCGACAAGACCGGCGGATATACCTTCCCCAAGGGCGGCGATCTCTATCGTCTGGCTCCCCAGACGGAGCGCTTCCCCAGAGGTATCATCAAGGAGGTTCCCGATGGGACCATCTACGTAACTCACGTGGACGTGTTCTTCACCAAGGAGCCCGTTGCCGGAATGGATATCCCCGGCGCGCCCAACAACGTGACCAAGGCCGGTGAGACTGTTTCCGGCGAGAGCGGAGACCAGAATTATACGGCCAGCTGGTTTACCGGAGCTACCAAGGCGGACGAGCGGGGCACTGTCCCGGCGGCCACCACCAAGTTCCTGCCCGATACCTGGTATACGGTGGAAGTAAAGGTCAAGCCCGGAACAGGTTATGGCTATAAGCCCGGCCATAAGGTGGAGGAGACCGCATTCTTCTACCACTTCGGCGATGTCCTCTCTGTGGAGCGGACCGATCAGATCATCACTGACAGCCAGCCTGCGGCGGATGGGACCTATACCATGTGGTATACCCTGAAGACCAAGGAGGCCCCCGCCCCCACTGGCCTCCAGGACTTCACCGGGCTGGTGGATACCTACTACGCCAAGACCGGCGATACCGATAAGCACTTTAAGGTGAATACCGCCGACAATACCGACATACCCGGCGGTAAGGCGAACGTGGGCTTTACCTTCGATTACAGTGCTGTCAGCGGGAAGATCGTTTACGACGACGGCAGCACCAAGACCCTGAGACCGGTCACCGCCGACGAGGGCGACGAGTCCACCCTGGAGTACGGCACGGGCTGGCGTCTGGTCTACGGCGATGACGCCACCGCCGCTCAGGGGAACTATCTGGACGGCGGCGCGGCGGGAAGCTACGCCGGACATACCTTCCGGGATACCGTGAACCTGCCTGGCAGCGCCAATACCGGCGACAGTGAGACCTATGATGGAAAGAAAGTCTTTGTGGAGGTCGGCGGCGATGTGCTGGGCACTGCCGTAGGGACCCTCACCGTTAAGGAGCTGACGGCTCAGAGCATTTCCGCCGTTGGCACGCCCAAGCTCCACTACACCTCCGCCGAGGCCGCCACCGGCTTTGTGACCACCGGCGTCACCGCCGCTTCGGTGAAGTTTAACCAGGACAGCATGAAGGTGACCTACAATGACGCAACGGAGGCCAATGCCGCCGATACGGAAGGGAAGGTTTACTACTTTGAGTTGGCCGACGGTACGCCCCTGCCCAGCGGGACTGCCCTGACCAAGACCGCCCACGACGGCAAGCAGGTCTATATCTGCTACACCGACGTGAACGGTCACGAGGTCCGCAGCCCCTTGGGAACCATCGTCATCGACGACGCGCCCGACAATCCCGTTTCCACCGCCGCCATTTACATTGTGAATCTGGACCGGTCCAACCCCGATACCCAGTATGGCGACCGTCTCCAGGCCGTAGTGGTGGGCGCCTCCACCAACGATGTGGAATACGTGTGGGAGCGCAAGAACGCTGACGGAAACTGGGTCGTGATCCAGAAGAACGGCGCGGATGTGACTCAGGCTGTGGCCGATCCCAACTACGTGGCCAGCAAGGCCGATGTGGATACCGAGGTCCGGGTGCGTCTGACCAAGGATGGCACCTACACCCTGCCCACCAATGATGCTTCCGAGGCTGTTCCCGTGGACAAGAAGGTCATTACCGCCCAGTGGACCTGGACTCCCGTTTCCAAGGACTGGGACGGCACAGATACGGCGGAGGCCGACAGCGGCAATAACTTTACCTATGACGCCGCCGCCTTTAAGGCCCAGCTTGTGCAGGACTTCTTTGATCCCAAGGATGATTTTGCCCCCACAGCGGTGACTGCCGCCGCCTTTGATAGCGCCAATGTGGGCTATGATAAGCCCATCAGCTTTACCACTGGCGGCGAACTGCCCAGCGACGCCAACAACTGGAGCAGCTACTATACCCTGGAGAAGGCCGGACCCACAGGCCATATCCTGGCCCTCCAGCTTGGCTGGGATGACTTTGACTTTACCGGCAAGGTCAAGCGCTACGATGGTACGGCTACCGTCTATGTCAACGATAACGACAGTCTGACCGACGATAACGGCGGCGCTACCTATGGCAATGGCGTCACCGGCCAGGGCAACGGCCTGTGGACGGTGGACAACACCAACGGTAAATTTACCGCCGACCAGGTCAGTGCCATCTATAACGCGGTAAAGGCCAACAAAGTGACCTATACCTCCGCCGCCTCCCTGGAGGGCAGGACCCGGATCACCGTTGCCACCAAGTCCGACGGCCACAGCGTGATCAGCCTGACCCTGGAGGGCAGCGACAACATCAAGGTCCCCAGCGGCACCTACTACGTGAAGGACAGCGCCATCAATCCCAAGCAGATCCCTGTGGATGTGTCTAATCTCAGTTCCATCACCATCGCTCAGGGCGTGACCGCCACAATGGTCTCCGGTACGGCCAGGCCGCCCAAGACCATTGGCGCGGAAACGGTGGACTTTAAGGTCTTTGCGACCGCCGCGCCCTACAGCGACACCGATCCCACCGTCACCATGACCATGGATGTGACCGCCGGTACCAGCAATGGTATTCACTGGACGGATAACAACTACATCCTGATCTGGGAAGGGGACAAGACGAAGGACGCCAATATTTCCGGTGGTACGCCCACCGGAGTGGAGATCACCAAGATCGGCGAGGTGGTCTACGGCGACAGCTACCTGACCGTGAAGGGTATGGAGGCCGTTATCACCTTTGATGACGGCAACACCCGGACGGTGGACAGCTTCGACGCCCTTCAGGGCCTTGGCATTATCGGCGTGGTGAATCACGAGACCACCGCCGACAGCAACCTGGAAGCCGCCTTTGTCATTGATATCAACGGCGTGCCCAGCCTGGCGGGCTGGGATCTGGCCGCCGGGACCACTGCCAGCGTAGAGGTAGCCTTCTTTACGGATGTGGCCGCCGGAGATACTGCGGCTGCCCTTTGGGCCAGCAAGGCCGCGCACTTGCCCACTACCAACGGAAAGATCACCGTGGTCCAGCGGGAGTTGAACGCCGCCACCGCCTGGGACCTGTCCCAGACGGGGAAGGACGGTAAGTATTATGACGGCGAGCCTGTGGCCGCCGGCGCCGTAAAGGACGCGACCCTTGACATTACCGCCGGCGATCACACCGGTGTGATAAGCTATACCTTCTCCAACAAGGGGACCGGCGAGGCCTTCAGCCACGATGACGTGACCTTTGCCGACGCCAGTTCCAGCTTTAATGACAGCAACGCCGGCGACAACAAGCCCATCACCACCACAGCGTCTACCCTGGCCGGCGCTCAGGCTAACCGCTACAAGGTGGGCCGGATCGATCCCACCACGGGCAATATCAAGCCCCGTCCGGTGGAGGTAAAGTTCGATTCTCCCACCGTGCCCATGGATCCCCAGGATGACGCCGCCTCCAGGAAGGTCAATCTGAACCAGACCTTTACCAACGGAGCCAGCAACGTTACCGGACTTGTCAAGAGCGATAGCATTACGGTAGCCGCCACAGGCGTCTATACCACGGTGCAGAACCCCCTGACTGCCGGTGTGGACGGCGTGAGCAACGTAGAGGTCAAGGATCTGTTCTGGCAGAATCCCAACTATATCGTAACGGCCATGGCTGACGTGAACGGCGAAGCCAAGATCGACGGTACCGTTACGCCCATGCTTGTCAGCAATGTGGCCGTTACCTATAAGATCCCCGTTGCCGGTGAGCTGGCTGCCGAGGAGACCGGCTACAGCAACACCAAGGAAGTTACCGATCCCACGACCCAGTGGTATGAGGTGACAAGTTTTACCGATTGGACCAATACCGGAAAGCCTGTGACCCTTGACAGCGCCTTTGAGCCTGGCAAGTATTACATGGTAGCGTCCACTGTGGATGAGCTTACCGGTTATCAGTTTACCAATGATACCCAGTTTACTCTGAACGGAGCCGAGTGCACCACCGGCAACAATAAGCTGGTAGTCAACCCGGATGGGACCCGGACGCTGAAGGCCATCTGGAAGGTACCTGAGGTGGAGGTCAGCAAAGTTATCGTCACCACCACCGCCAGTGTTACCGCCCCTGTGCTGAACGCTACGCCCAATACCACGGTGAACCTGTCCGACGCCCGGAACGAGAAGGGCGAGCAGGTAAAGAACCATGTGGAGATCGTCGGCAATGCCGCCACCTGGAGCCGGGAGGATGGCAAGGCCATGGACGCCACCTTCCAGGGCGACACGGTGTATAAGGCCACCTTTACTGTGAAGGTGAAGGATGCCAGCGTGGCTGATGGCTGGTCCTTCCTGGCCGCGAATCCCGATTATGTGGACTTCCTCATCAACAACGTGGGCTGGATCAACGGCGGGGACAAGGACGAGACCGGCGACGTGAAGGTCACTACCACCCAGGGAGCCGACAGCAATACCTACACCATCACCGTTACCTTCCCCAAGACCACCGGACGGCCCGACATTGACGTTTGGGGCTATGTGACCGATCTGCCCCAGGCGGGTCAGGCCACCAGCACCAGCCCCATCCAGGAGACCGACGACCGGTATAACGTATATAACAATGACGTCAATTGGTATGGCGATCCCACTGAAGCCGCCAACAAGCAAAACGCCATGGCGGATACGGATACCTTTGAGGCTGGTAAGACCTACTATGCCAGGATCACGGTGAAGCTCACCGAGGACGCCGCCAAGAAGTACCAGTTTACCAATACCACCAAGGGCTGGATCAACGACGGTACGCCGGGCGCCACCACCGTGAGCTACTCTGCCGCCGACGAGACTGTTACCCTGATCCGGGCCTTCAAGGTAGGCAAGCAGCAGGTGATCGTCCATGTGGGCTCCGCCGCGCCCCAGGTAGGGGATACCGGCGCTACCCTGAGCGCCGCCGTGGACATCCATGCCAACTATGCGGCCATCGATACGACCTATTACTCCCTGAGCGAGGGAGGTCTCAAGGGCCAGTGGTATGAGGAGGACAAGACCACTCCCGTGACCACCTTTGCCGCAGGTAAGGCTTACTACCTGATTACCACCGCCACGGTGACCGATGCTGACAAGTACATGCTCCACACCGACGCTGTGGGCTACTACTGGGTGGATAACGGCAACCAGATCGCCTCCGAGCTTCTCTCCGGAACGGGCGACGCCACAAATGGATTCAGTGTCCGCCGGGTGGCCTTCCGGTACTACATTCCCGAACCCGGCGAGATTGCCCTGGTGCCCGGCTTTGCCCACCCGCCGGTGCTGGGCGACAACCTGAGCGATATCTGGACCGACGATAACTTCAACATTGTTGAGACTGGCGGCGTAAAGGATATCCAGTGGACCAAGGCCGACGGCACCACCGTCAACGTGGGAAGCGCCGTGGAGGCCGATACGGTCTACACCGCCCACATCACCGTAACGCCCAAGCCCGGCGTGAAGGTCACCGACGATCCCACCTACAAGTTCAACCAGTCCGGTGTGGAGGATACGGCCTTCATCAAGCATGTTCCCAATATGGGCACTGACGGCAAGGTGGTCAGCTATACCCTGGAGTACACCTTCCCCGTCACCGGAAAGAAGGAAGTCACCAGCATCCCCGGTTACGCCGAGGTTCCCGAGGTCAACAAGGCCCTGGGCAATATCTGGACCGACGGGGAGAACTTTACCATTGTGGGTACCCCGCAGTGGACCGAGGCCGGAGCTAATGTGCCCAATACCACGGTGGCTAAGCCCGAGACCGTTTATACCGCGTCCATTACGGTAATGCCCAAGCCTGGTACCAATGTGACGGAGAAGTATTTCTTCAACGGCATTGATGAGACCGGCTCCGGTTGGGTGGAGCATAAGAAGAACGACGATGGATCCTACACCCTGACTTACCAGTGGAAGACTCCCAAGAAGCAGGAGACTCCTGTGATCCCCGATGTGGTCATCGTGCCCGGCTTTGCCAAGGCGCCGCAGATCGATGTGGCTCTGGGTGACATCTGGACCGACAATAACTTCGATGAGGTCTCCAGCCAGTGGACCGAGAACGGCTCCAACGTAACGGAGTCCAACACGGCCAAGGAGTCCACCACCTACACCGCCACCATCGTGGTCAAGGCCAAGCCCGGTGTGAAGGTGAGCCCCACTCCCACCTATCAGTTTAACGGCAACGGTGTGGACGATCCCGACTTTATCGCCCACACCTATCAGATCGACAGCGATACCTATCTCCTGACTTACCAGTTCCGTACGCCCAAGACTACCACGACCACCGTTGTCGGCGGCGGAGGCGGCGGTGGCGGGATCTCCTATGTGAAGCTGCCCGTCATTACCTACTATCTGGGTACCGGCGGCACCACCAAGGATCCCACTGCGGAGAAGCTGGAGAAGGAAGGGGATACCCCCAAGGCAGTGCCCAAGGTGGAGGGCCTTGACAAGCTGGTCTTTAAGGGCTGGTCTGAGGTGGATCCCAGCACCCTGAAGGACGGCAAGCTGCCCACTCTGGTGGATCCCACCACCATAAAGATTACCGGCGACAAGACCTTCTACGCCGTCTATGAGAAGCTGGCCGACGATTTTGACCACACCCACTACGTCATCGGCTTCCCCGACGGTACCTTTGGCCCCGACCACAACATCACCCGCGGTCAGGTGGCAACCATCATTGCCCGTGCCTGCCTTGAGAACTTCGTGGAGGGCGGCGCCTACGGCAACCCCGGCAACTACACCGACGTGGAGAGCCACTGGGCCTTCAGCGCCATCTCCTACTGCTCCCTGAACGGCGTGTTTGCCGGCTACGGCGACGGTACCTTCCGTCCCGACAAGCCCATCACCCGGCAGGAACTGGCCACAGTAGTGGCCCGTCTGGCCGGCGTTCAGGTGAACCAGGGCCTGCCCTTCTCCGATAACGGCGACATTGCCGACTGGGCTGTGAACGGCGTTTACACCAACGTGGCCAACGGCTGGGTCAACGGCTACACCGACGGCACCTTCAAGCCCCTCAACGACATTACCCGTTCCGAGACGGTGAAGATCTTCAACGGCTATCTGGGCCGGGGTACCGATAAGGAGGGCCTGAGCGCGCTGCGGGAGTACGTCCACTCCGGCGTGGCCAGCAACAATCAGGAGAACGGCAAGGACGAGTACATGACCTGGCCCGACGTGGCCAAGACCCACTGGGCCTACTACGAGATCATCGAGGCGGCCAACGACCACAACTTCCACTGGAGAGATGTGGAGAAGGAGACCCCGCCGGAGAACTGGTACGAGTGCTACATCGATGAGAAGTGGCGTTATCAGGACGATCCCGACGACGGCGCCGACGATGTGGGCCGGGACAGCGAACTTCCCGTCTTTACGGTCACCTACGTGGTCAAGAGCAACGGTATTACCTATGATTCCATCACCGAGGAAGTCGTCAAGTTCCAGAGTCCCGATCCCCAGAAGCTGCCCCAGGCCGTTCCCGGCGAGGGCTTCCGCTTCGCCGGCTGGTCTGAGACCGATCCCGACACCGGGGTCATCACTCTGGTAGAGCCCGATCCCACCGCCTTCCCTGTACTGGAGGATAAGACCTTCTACGCCATCTTCGAGGAGGAACTGCCCGCCGAGATGCCCAAAGTCACCGTCACCTATGTGATCGGCGACCACGGCACCACCGACGCGGAGCTCCTGACCGAGACCATCGATATGTGGCAGAGCCCCACCCTGGAGAACTATCCCACCGTCACCGCCCTGGAGGGCTGGACCTTCCTGGGCTGGTCTGAGACCGATCCCGCTCTGGGCGAGTTCACCATCGTGGATCCTACCGACCATCCGGCTCTCAGCGACGTGACCTTCTACGCCTGCTACGAGCCCAAGATGGAGGAGCCCACCGAGCCGGCGGAGTCCACCGAGCCCACGGAGCCCACTGAGCCGGCGGAGCCCACGGAGCCCACCGAGCCCACGGAGCCCGCTGAGCCCACGGAGCCCGTGGACCCCACCGAGCCCGTGGAGCCCACCGAGCCCACGGAGCCCACGGACCCCACCGAGCCCGTGGAATACGACCGTAACGCCTACATCAACGGCTTTACCGATGATACCTTCCGTCCCGATGACGCCATTACCCGGGCGGCGGTGGCCACGGTCCTGGCCAATCTGATGGGCTACGATCCCGAGTTGGAGTATGCCGGCGCCGATTTCGACGACCTGAACGGCCACTGGGGCGCCAAGGCCATTGCCTACTGCGTCTCCGAGGGCCTGATGAGCGGCTACACCGACAACACCTTCCGGCCTGATAACGCCATCAGCCGCCAGGAGTTTGCCGTGGTCCTGTCCCGCCTGGCGGGGGAGACCGAGGCCGGCGAGCTGCCCTTCACCGATGTGGAGGCTATCGCCCCCTGGGCGCTGGAGAGCGTGTATACGGCTTACGCCAACGGCTGGATCGGCGGCTACGACGACGGTAGCTTCCTACCTGAGCGGAACGTGACGAGAGCCGAGGCGGTGAAGATGTTCAACGGCTACCTGGGCCGGAGCGCCAACCGTGAGAACATTGAGAGCCAGACCGGCTACGTGGTCTACGGCGACGTGCCCCAGACCCACTGGGCCTACTACGAGATCATCGAAGCCAGCAATAGCTGGGCTGAGTAAGCAAAGCGCGATAAAAGGACCGCCGGGGAAACCCGGCGGTCCTTTTATACAGGTAGGGGCGCTTTACAAAGCGCCCGACCTGCCCTTGTATTTTCCCTCCTGATTCGGTATACTGTAACGGAAGCGGCGGATAATATCCGCCCCTACGAAAAACGCCCTGCCAAGGAGATTTTTCTATGTCGCCTACCCAAGCTATCCTGGTCACCGTCCTGGCCCTTACCCTCTTGGGGACCTTGGTCCTGTTGATCCTCCGTCCCACCCTGCGTCTTCGGCAGGTGGGCGGCTATCTCCGTGCCGTCCTGGCCGATCCGGAACGGGAGCTTACCATTCCCAGGGCCTTGCGAAGCGTAGGCAGCGAACTTTCCGCCATTCGGGAGCGGCTGGCCCTCCAGCAGGAGGAGCAGCGGCAGGCCCAGCGGCGCAAGCAGGACCTTATCGCCTTTCTGGCCCATGACCTGAAAACGCCACTCACGTCGGTACTGGGTTATCTGGAACTTCTCCGGGACGAGCCGGGACTCAGCGAGGAGCAGCGGAGCAAATATACCGGCATCGCTTTCGCGAAGGCACAGCGGTTGGAGGAACTGGTAGGGGAATTCTTTGACATCAACACTATGGAGCTGGCTTTGGACCGGCGGGATCCGGTGCAGGTATCCTTCCTCCTGGAGCAGCTTTCCGATGAATTTTATCCTCTTTTTGCCTCCAAGGACCTTTCCTGTGTGTCGGATATCGAGCCCCACCTGGTGGTAGAGGGGGACGGAGACCGGCTGGCCAGGGTCTTTGACAACGTTCTGCGCAACGCCGTCAGCTATTCCACCCCCGGTTCCCCCGTGGAACTTACCGCCCGCCGGGTGGAGAAGGATGTGGTGGTGACCATCGCCAACCAGGGCCTGGAGATCCCCGAGGGGGAACTTTCCAACATCTTTGAAAAATTCTACCGCCTGGACGCCGCCCGCTCCACCAGCACCGGCGGCGCGGGTCTGGGACTGGCCATTGCCAAGGAGATCGTAGGACTTCACGGCGGGACCATTCGGGCGGAAAGCACCGGGACCAGGACCGCCTTTGTGATCGCCCTGCCGCTGAAGGAGTGACGGAAGAATAAACGAAAAAGAAATGTCCCCTCTGTGTAAAGCAGAGGGGACATTTTGCGTTGTAAATAAATTGAGCGTTGGAAGATGAGCTTTTCCACCTGTCATTGCGAGGGCCCGAAGGGCCCGTGGCAATCCGCATCCCTATTTCGCCGAAATATGGTGGAATGGCTGCGTAGGGGCGGGACGATAGGCGCCGGGGGCGCTTGTCCATCGTACGACCGAAGGAGAAGCCGAGACCTTGCCCCTCCTGCAAGGCGGTGCTATATCGGTCTTTCCCGGAAGCGAGCCACGTCAGGCTACGAACAGGTCAGGACGCCTCGGGATCTAACTCCTCCGACTCCGCAAAAAGACCGTAGGCGCAAAGGGCGCCCCTACGGCCTTTTCGTTCCGCTCCGTCGTTAGCCCCTCGGCTGACCTGTTCTCCGCCCTTCTTACCGCTCCTCCAGCGGCACAAAGGGCCGGGTGGGGGAGATGGCCTTATAGGCCGGGCGGATGATCCGGGCGCCGGGGGTGAACAACTCCTCCAGCCGGTGGGCGCACCAGCCTGTCATCCGGGACATGGCAAAGAGGGGGGTGTAGAGCTCCTCCGGGATGCCCATCATCTTATAGACAAACCCGGAGAACATATCCACATTGGCACAAAGGATCTTCCGCGCTCCTCTGGCGGCCATGACCTGGGGGGTGAGCCGCTCCACCGCTTCGTAAAGTTCCAGTTCCTCCAGCATGCCTTTCTTTTGGGCAAGGCCCCTGGCGAACTTTCGCAGGATCACCGCCCGGGGGTCGGAGAGGGTATAGACCGCATGGCCCATGCCGTAGATAAGTCCCGACCGGTCCCCCGCCTCCTTGTCCAGCAGCTTTCCGATATAGGCGGAAAGCTCCTCCTCGTCAGACCAGTCCCTGACCTCATCCTCGATGTACTGGAACATTTCCATCACTTTTTTATTGGCGCCGCCATGCTTGGGGCCCTTCAGGGAGCCCACTGCCCCGGCGATGGCGGAGTAGAGGTCGGTGCCCGTACTGGTCAGCACCCGGCAGGTGAAAGCCGAGTTGTTGCCGCCGCCGTGTTCGGCGTGGAGTACCATGCACAGATCCAGCAGCTTGGCCTCCTCCTCGGTAAACTGGTTGTCATGGCGCACCGACCAGAGAAAATTTTCCGCCATGGAAAGCCCCGGTTGGGGCCGGTGAAGGTAGAGGCTGTCATTGTCGTAGTAGTGTTTCTTGGCGGCGTAGGCGTGGGCCACGATCTGGGGGGTACGGGCGATCAGGGTCATGGCCCGCCTTAATTCGCTGGAAAGCGTCATGTCCTCGGGGGTATCATCGTAAGAGTAGAGGGCAAGCACTCCACGGGCCAGCTTGTTCATCACGTCGGGGGAGGGAGCCTTCAGGATCATATCCTCGGTGAACATGCGGGGAAGGTTGTGGTTGGCGTCCAGAAAGGTCTCGAAGGCGGAGAGTTGATCCTGGGTGGGAAGCGTGCCCATCAGAAGAAGGTAGGCGGTCTCAGCGTAACCAAAACGGCCCTCGGCAGTAAAGCCGTGGATCAGTTCGCTCATGTCGATGCCCCGGTAGATCAGCTGTCCGTCCATGGGCTCCCGCTCGCCGTCCTGGATGTAGTAGCCCCGGACGTTGGCGATCTCGGTAATTCCCGCCACCACGCCGGTACCGTCGGCGTTGCGGAGGCCCCGCTTGACTTCCCATCGGGTAAACTCGCCGGGGTCGATGTGGTTGTTCTTCTGATACTCCAGGCACAGGCCCTCAAACAGGCCCTGGGAAAAGGATTCGGCAGACATAGGCAAACGCTCCTTTGCGTTTTATTGATACAGTGTGGACAGTCTGTTGATATTCCTGCCCCGCTGCCTGCGTAGGGGCGCACATTGCACACCCGCCATCATGCGCCTCTGTCCGCTATTGCGGGGCCTATTGGGACTGCGGCGATCTGCCGCCCAACCCACCTGGAGCATAAATATCTTCCCCATTATACTCTAATTTGCAAGTTTGGTCAACAAGAATTGCAAAATTTGTGGACCTATCCACAGGAAAGAGGGAATTCCATGATAAGGCAAGAAATCCGAAGAAGTCCCACCTGGCCCCTGCGCGCGGCGGGGCTTGGACTGGTATTGCTGCTGTTCCTGTTTCTACTGCCCGCACTGCTCCTGCCGGGGAAAGGACGGGAAAGGGAGGAAGACCAGCCTTTGCCCTCACCCCTGCCCACCGCTACTTTGCCCCTTGTGGAGCCCACTGTTGCATCGCCGGTGTCAGGGTGGGACCAGAGCCAGACCTTACGGCTTTTGCGGGGGGATGGTCAGGTGGAGAAACTGACCCTTCGGGACTACCTCTGGAGAGTTACCGCCGCAGAAATGCCGGCGTCCTTTCAGCTGGAGGCGCTAAAGGCTCAGACGGTAGCCGCCCGGACTTACTGCCTGTATCAGCGTTCCGGAACAGGGGATAAGCATCCCGGCGCCGACGTATGTGACGACTATACCTGTTGTCAGGCATACCTTACCCCGGAGCAGGCGGCGGTGGGCTGGGGGGCGGAGGCGGAGACATATGCCGCCAAAATAAACCGGGCCCTTCTGGAGACAGACGGCCTTTTGTGTCTCTATGAAGGAAAACCTATCGACGCGGTCTTTTTTTCCTCCACGGCGGGCCGGACCTCCGACGCGGTAAGCGTCTGGGGAACTGAGATCCCTTATCTTTCAGCGGTGGACAGCCCCGAGGGGGAGGAAGTGCCGGGTTGGCAGACGGTGGTGACGTTCTCTCTGGAGGATTTTTCTGCCCGGTTCCGGGGTACTTACCCTGAGGCGGACCTGACTGTCCCGCCCCAGGACTGGTTCCGGGATCTGGTCCTGGATGATTCCGGGGTGGTGACTACCGTGACCATCGGCGGGGTAAGTCTCAGCGGCGGACAAGCCCGAAGCCTCTTTGGCCTTCGCTCCGCCCACTTTACGGCCGCGGCTACGGAGGAGGGCGTCACCTTTTGGGTCACAGGCTACGGCCACGCCGTGGGCATGAGTCAGTACGGCGCCAACGCCATGGCCGGGGAGGGCAAAAACTTTCAGGAGATCCTGGAGTGGTATTACACCGGCGTGACGGTGGGGGGACTGGTTTCGCCGGATACCGAGGCGGGCGGCTGATAGCCGCCCGTCGGGATTTGTTTTTTGGGGGGATCCATGCTATAATGGCCGCAGACAGTCTTGCTTCGCAAGCCTGTGGGGCTTCGTCCCTCCCGCGCAAAGCGCGGCTGCGCCATTGACGGCGTCGCAAAAATGCCCTTGCAAGCAAGCATTTTTGCTTCCTGGTATAATCATTCCCAGGGTACTCCGGCCCTGGTTTACAAATTATGTTCTTTGGTATTCTTTTGTTGGCTAGTATGCAAAATAATATTCATTCGACAAAAAGTTACAAAATGTAACAAATTCAGTGATAGCAACGTTTTCCACATTGTCCACCGGATTTTCCACACACGATTATGTTAACAAGTGAAAGGGAAAGTATACAATATAAGTTTACATAAAATCTGTCAAGAGAAATTTTACAGTCAGAATAAACGAAATTCAAGAAGGGGAGAGAGATATGGGCTCCGAATTGATTGCTGCGGCGGCAACTGCTTGGGGGAGAAGCGCTGTAGGGATCCTGCGACTGTCGGGGGACGCTGCGGCGGACTGTGCTGGGGCGGTATTTTCCCCTGCGGATGGCCGTCCCCTCCGGGATCACCCCCCAGGGCGCCTGGTGTACGGGACTCTCCGGGACCGGGAAGGACGGGCGGTGGATAAGGTGCTGGGGACCTGGTCTCAGGCTCCCCGCAGCTACACTGGGGAGGAGACCGCCGAACTTCAGTGTCACGGCTCACCTATGGTACTTACATTGGCTCTGGAAGCTCTTTTTGCCCAGGGGGCCCGACAGGCGCTGCCGGGGGAGTTTACCAGGCGGGCCTTTCTGAACGGCAAGCTGGACTTGACTCAGGCCGAGGCGGTGATGGACCTGATTGACGCCGAGACTCCCGCCGGGGCCCGGGTGGCGGCGGGCCAGCTGTCGGGGGAGCTCTCCCGCCGGGTGGAGGAGGTCTATGAGGGCCTGGTGGATGTGATGGCCCATTTTCATGCGGTGCTGGACTATCCCGATGAGGAGTTGGATCCCTTTACTATGAAAACGGTGGGCAAAGCTCTGACCGGGGCGGAGGAGGGCCTGAGGGCTCTTTTGGCTACCTATGACCGGGGGCGGCGCCTGACGAAGGGGATCCCCTGCGCCATCGTGGGTCTTCCCAACGCGGGGAAATCCTCCCTTCTCAACGCTCTGGTGGGCTACGAGCGGGCCATCGTCACCGAGATCCCCGGCACCACCAGGGATACGGTGGAGGAGCGGTGCGTTCTGGGTGGAGTATTGCTCCGTTTGATTGACACTGCCGGACTCCGGGAGACGGAGGACCGGGTGGAGCGGCTTGGGGTGGAGCGGAGCCGCCGGGCCATGGAGCAGGCGGAGTTGATCCTGGTGGTGGTGGACCGGTCCACCGGTCTTACCGGGGAGGCCCTGGCCCTTGCCCAGGAGGCAATCTCCCTGGCCCCCACCCTGGTACTTTACAATAAATGTGACTTGCCTCCGGCAGACATTCCCCGGCCTCTTCCGGCCTTTCCCGGTGAGTTGGAGATCAGCGCCAAGCTGGGCCTGGGACTGGAGGCGCTGGGCCAGGCGGTGGCCGGCCTCTTTTCCCAGGGTGGGGGAGAGGCGGGGGGGGAGCTTCTTACCAACGCCCGTCAAGCGGAGGCGGCAGGGCGGGCGCTGGAGGCGGTCCGGCGCGCCCAGGCGTCTCTGGAGGCGGGAGTTACCCCTGATGCCCTCCTCACCGATGCGGAGGAGGCTCTCTCCGCATTGGGAGAACTGACAGGAAAGACGGTCCGGGAGGATGTGACCAACAGGATCTTCCAGCGATTCTGCGTGGGGAAATAAGGGCGGAGACGGGAAATGAAAATTTATAGGTGGTTCCATCCCTGGGCGGGCGGATATCATCCGCCCGGCACAATGACCTTGCCTGTTTGCTGTTCCTACCGGCAAAATGGTACAACGCTAAATTTATATTTATCTTCCCAACAAACGAAAAAGGGCCGGGATTTCCCGGCCCTTTCTGTATATTCATTTCAGGTCTTTTTCTCAAAGCTGACTCCGCAATTCCGGCAGGTGATGGACAGCTTTCCCTTCCCCTTGGGTACCCGAAGCTGCTGGCCGCAGTTGGGGCACTTGAAATAGCAATGTTCCCTGTCCTGACGGCGGCACTTATTGACGTTATACCGCCGTACGATAGGGCCGACGGCCTCCAGGAACCGGACGTTTTCCATTCTCCGGCGCTCCAGCTGCCGGGAAAACATCCGGTAAAAGCCCCACAGAATGGCCGTGGTGGCCAACAGGCTCAGAAGGGAACTGTGAAAAAACCGTGAGAGAAGGTAGAGGACCATATACAGCCCTACCAGGGCAAGACCCAGTTGGTCAGATCCATAGCGCCCGGTCATCATCCGCCGCAGCCAGTTCATACCTTCACCCCCAGTATGTCTTTTATAAAGCCTATGATAGTCTTTTAAGGCCGGAAGGTCAAGAAAGGAAACGTAAACAATGTGTGAACAAGAAGGGCGGAGAACGGGTCAGTAGGGGAGGCTAAGCCCAGAGTGGAGCGAAAACGGCGGCGGGGTCAAAGGCCCCAGAGCCGGTTTTACGGAATCGGAGGGTTTAGATCTCCTCTGCGTCCTGACCTGTTCGCAGCCTGACACGGATCTCTTCCGGGAAAGGCTGACATAGCACCACTAGGCGGGCGACCACAAGGGTTTCCCCTATGCATATGTCCGTTATAAATCTGTAGGGGCGACTCTTGTGGTCGCCCGTCCAGGCACGGGCTCATCCCCACAAATTTTGATCTTCCTCCTGAGAAGAACTGGGTCTTGCCATAAAACGAAAAAACAGATATACTGTAGAAAACCGGAAAGGGGGCCTTTCCATGGGCCGTATCGACAAAGAAAATTATTATCTGGACATTGCCCAGGCTGCGCTGGAGCGGTCCACCTGCCTCAGACGGTGTTACGGGGCCATCATCGTTCAGAATGATGAGATCATCTCCACCGGCTACAACGGCGCTCCCAGGGGCCGGAAAAACTGTGCCGACTTAGGCTACTGCACCCGGGAGGCCATGAAGATCCCTTCAGGAGAGCGTTACGAACTGTGCCGCAGCGTCCATGCCGAGGCCAATGCCATCATTTCCGCCGCCCGGAGCGAGACCATCGGGGCAACCCTCTACATGGTCTGCCGGGACCCTAAGACGGGGGAGTTGATCCCCGGCTCCACCTCCTGCTCCATGTGCCGCCGCCTCATCATCAATGCAGGTATTATCCGCCTGGTGATCCGGGATACCCCTACGGAATACCGGGTGGTGGACGTGCAAAAAGAGTGGGTGGAGGAGGACGACTCCCTTCCCCAGCTTCCCCAGACGCTGTGACCCCGGCCCACCGTATATCCCGTAGGGAGGGACGCCCGGCCCGCCGCTTGCTTTACCGACCCGGCGCACCTCATATCTCGGTAGGGCGGGGGCTTGCCCCCGCCGTTTTTTTACCATAATGTAGAGGAAGGACCCTTGCCATGGAAACCTTTTACCGCCTTGTCTGGCTCTTTTTTTGCTACTCCTTCCTGGGCTGGCTGCTGGAGACTGCTATTGCCGCCGTTCAGGAGCGAAAATACGTGGACCGGAGCCTTCTCTTTGGCCCCGTGTGTGTGGTATACGGCGCAGCGGGAGTGGTCATCAGCATTGCCCTCCGGGATCTGATGGGTAATTGGCTCTTCCTTTTTTTGGGCAGCGCCATTTACGCCACCGTGGCCGAGTGGCTGGCGGGACATTGGCTGCTAAAGCTGACGGGAGCCCGGTGGTGGGACTATTCGGACCGGAAGTGGAATCTGGATGGCCACATCTGTTTTGCGGGGTCCATACTGTGGGGCGTTCTGGGCGCGGTGGCGGTAAGGTGGCTCATCCCTATGCTGGGCTGGCTGGGGAATGCCATCCCGCCCACCCTGGCCCATATCCTGCTTTGGATCCTGTTGGCGATATTGGCCCTGGACTGTCTGGCCACCTCCCTCACCCTGGCAGGTACCCTCCACCGTATGCCCAGGGTGGAGGAGTTGAGTTCCCGGCTGGGAGCGTTAAGCGTCCGGCTTGGGACCTGGGTGCTGAAAAAAACGGAAGGCCGGATCCAGAAGGCCCACCCTCAGGCGGATTTTCAGAAGAAGCGGGAAAAGAGCGTTGTCTTTGCCGCCGGCTGCGGCTTTCATAAGCTCTTCTGGCTCTTTTTGATCGGAGCCTTTCTGGGGGATGTGGTGGAGACCATCTTCTGCCGCCTTACAGCCGGGGTGTGGATGTCCCGTTCCAGCGTGGTCTGGGGCCCCTTCTCCATTGTCTGGGGTCTGGCCATGGCCTTGGCAAGCCTTCTGCTCCATCGGTACCAGGACCGGTCGGACAGCTTTCTTTTCCTGGCGGGTACCCTTCTGGGGGGCGCCTATGAATACTTATGCAGCGTATTTACTGAACTGGTTT
This sequence comes from uncultured Pseudoflavonifractor sp., assembly GCA_947565875.1. Taxonomy (GTDB): domain Bacteria; phylum Bacillota; class Clostridia; order Oscillospirales; family Oscillospiraceae; genus Vermiculatibacterium. The sequence continues at coordinate 3,544 of CANOHR010000003.1, read as the reverse complement.
TCGGGGTGGTTTTTTGGGACTACAGCCACATTCCCTTTAATCTAGCTGGGCGAGTCAATCTTCTCTACTGTTTTTTCTGGGGTATCGCGGCGGTGGTATGGGTCCGCTTCTGCTACCCCAAGCTTTCCGGCCTTATTGAGCGGATCCCTCGAAAGTGGGGAAGACCCCTCACCTGGCTATTGACGGTATTCTTTGTCTGCGACATGCTGGTAAGCGCCGCCGCTCTGGGCCGTCTGGAGACCCGCTCCCAGGGACTCCCGCCCCAGAACGCGGTGGAGGAATACCTGGACGAACACTATGGGGACGAGCGTCTGAACAAGATATACCCTGCCGCCGTGCGGACCGACGGATAAAAATACCCCCGGGATACCATCCCGGGGGTATTTTGCGCATGGGGCAAAGCTTTCATTTACGTTTCTCCAGCACCATTCCCACAACGAACCCCACTGCCGCCGGGACCACCCAGCCCAGGCCGTAGGAGTAGAAGGGAAGGAACCGTCCGGCCAGGTCCATTACAGCTGGGATTTCTACGACTCGCCCCAACTCCAGCACCGCCGCGGCCAAAGTGAAGCCCATAGTCCACTGATAGATCCCTCTGGCGTGCCCAAAGAAGCGGCCAAAAAGCCCCAGCAGGATCAGGACGATGGCCAGAGGGTAGAGGAAGTAGAGTACCGGCGCAGAAAAAGTGATGATCTGAGAAAGACCGATGTTGGAGATAAGAAAGGAGGCTGCGCTAAACACTACCGCCCATTGGGGATACCGGAGCTTTCCAGGAAAAAGCTCCTCAAAGGTCTCCGAACAGGAGGTTACCAGCCCCACAGCGGTCTTCATACAACACAGAGTCACCGTGGCAGCCAGCAGGAGGGCCCCCGCCTTTCCAAAGTAGTGGTGAGCGATCAAAGCGAAGGCGTCGCCGCCGGTAAAGGCGGGATCAGAAAGCCTTTCAGCGTACAGGCCGTAACTCTGAGCGCCGACCAGGGCGGTGGCGGCATAGATAAGAGCCATCAGGGACATACTCACCGCTCCGGCTTTTACCGTGCTGATGGCTACCCGCTCCGGTTCGGTGACCCCCAACTGGCGGACTGAGCGGATCACGATAATGCCAAAGGCCAGGCTGGCCAGAGCGTCCAGGGTGTCGTAGCCCTGAAGGAAGCCGGTGGAGAAAGAAAAGTTTACATAATCTCCTACTGGTTGGACAGAAAAAACGGGTTGAATAGGGTTTACGAGGGCGGAAATTAACATAACTCCAAGAAGCGAAAGGAAGGCGGGGTTCAGAAATTTCCCCACCGAGTCCAGGATCTTAGAGGGGTTCAGGGAGAAATATAGCGCCCCGGCGAAGAACAGAAGGGAAAAGGCAAGCTGCCACAGCCATACCCGATCTTCCGCAAAGGGGAGCAGACCAATGGTAAAGCTGGTGGCGGCGCACCGGGGAATGGCGAAGAGGGGCCCAATGGTGAGATAAAGGGCGCAGGTAAAGAGGAGCCGGAAGCGGGGGGAGACCCGGCCCGACAGATCCAGAAGTCCCTCGCTCCGGGAGATCCCTATGGACATGACTCCCAGCAAGGGGATCCCCACAGCGGTGATAAGCAGTCCCAGCAGGGCAACAGGCAGCCGGGAGCCTGCCCTGGCCCCCAGGATCAGGGGAAAGATCAGATTGCCGGCTCCGAAGAACAGGCCGAAGAGCATGGATCCGACCAATGCCAACTGACGAAGGGTGAGTTTTTGTTGCATAAAGGGGCCCTCCTTCCACAATCTGTCACCATTGTACCATAAAGAGACCGGGAATGGAATCCTGTTTTCTCCTATTTTTTTGAGGGGAAAAGGCTCTGGGGCAGACTGCGGCCCATTTTGCTGCCGTTCGCAAACGAAACTCCTTGACAGAAAAGCGGCTTGGCCTTAAAATAGAAATGGTGCATTGTAGAAAGGCGCCGGACGCGCCTTTCTTTCTTTTGGGATCAGTCCCGCCAAAAAATCAAACGGAGGTGTAAAAAGCGCGCTATGGAATTTAATTTACTATGTGTGATCGTCGGCGTAGCGGCCCTTTTGGTGGGCGTCGTGGCCGACAGTGTGTACCGCAAGAACGTGTCGGAAAAGAAGCTGGGCTCTGCTGAGGAGGAAGCCAAGCGGATCCTCAACGACGCCATCAAGACCGCAGAGGGCAAGCAGCGGGAAGCCATGGTAGAGGCCAAGGAAGCCATCCTTACCGCCCGGAACGAGTGGGAAAAGGAGGAAAAGGAACGCCGCAGCGATATCCAGAAACAGGAAAACCGCTTGCAGCAGAAGGAAGAGAACCTGGACAAGAAGACCGAGAATCTGGAAAAGAAGGAAGAAGCCCTTCAAGAGAAGGTTGCCGACCTGGAGCAGTCCAAGGCGGAGATCGAGGAAATCAAGCAGAAGCAACTCTCCGAGTTGGAGCGGATCTCCGGCATGACCGCGGAAGAGGCCAAGGATATGCTGGTCAGCCAGTTGGAGGCGGAGGTCACTCACGAGTCCGCCGCCAAGATCAAGGAGGCTGAGACCCACTACAAAGAGGAAGCGGACAGTATGGCCCGGGAGATCATCGGTCTTGCTATCCAGCGCTGCGCTGCCGACCATGTGGCTGAGGCCACGGTGAGCGTGGTACCCCTGCCCTCCGACGATATGAAGGGCCGGATCATCGGCCGGGAAGGCCGGAATATCCGGACGCTGGAGACCCTCACCGGCGTGGACCTCATTATCGACGATACCCCCGAAGCCATCACTGTCTCCTGCTTTGAGCCGGTCCGTCGGGAGATCGCCCGGATCGCGCTGGAGCGGCTCATCCAGGACGGGCGGATCCATCCCGCCCGTATCGAGGAGATGGTGGAGAAAGCCAAGCGGGAGGTGGACGCCACCATCAAAGCCGAGGGCGAGCGGGCGGTCTTCGAGGTCAACGTCCACGGTCTCCATCCCGAGCTTATCAAGCTGCTGGGCCGGATGAAGTACCGTACCAGCTACGGACAGAACATCCTGAACCACTCGCTGGAGGTGGCCCGCCTGGCCGGGCTCATGGCCGCCGAACTGGGGGCCGACGTGAATACCGCCAAGCGGGCAGGTCTCCTTCACGACCTGGGCAAGGCCATCGACCACGAGATCGAGGGCGTGTCCCACGTGGCTATCGGCGTGGAACTGGCCCGAAAGTATCATGAGAGCGAGGAGGTCATCCACGCCATCGAGGCCCACCACAACGACGTGGAGGCCAAGACCCTGGTGGCCGTGCTGGTCCAGGCGGCGGACGCCATCTCTGCGGCCCGTCCCGGCGCCCGGCGGGAGGACCTGGAGAATTACATCAAACGTCTGGAGACCCTGGAGGGGATCGGCGCCAGCTTCCCCGGCGTGGAAAAGTGCTTTGCCATCCAGGCGGGCCGGGAGATCCGCATTATGGTGGAGCCCGAGAAGGTTACCGAGGACCAGATGGTCATTTTGGCCAGAGAGGTGGCCAAGAAGATCGAGGTCGAGATGGAATACCCCGGCCAGATCAAGGTCAACGTGATCCGGGAGACCAAGGCTGTGGATTACGCGAAAT
>CANOHR010000002.1 GCA_947565875.1 uncultured Pseudoflavonifractor sp. | reverse complement strand
CTCAACAACACAAAAATGAAAAAGGCTGTTTTTGTGCTTTTTGGGCCGTTCCTCCCCTCCCACTGAAACTGCCAACAAAAAAATGAGGGCCTGACCATTCTGTCCTTGACCTTTCCCCCGTTTGGTTGTATAATTTATACAAATCACCTAAAGTTTTCCCTTCTTTTTGTGTATGTTTTATAGTTCCCTTTTTCTTCCTTCCTTTAATTTGTTATTTTTTACCAATTTCCATGGAGGTCATCTCATGCCAACCAAAAAAATCTCCCCCGCCCCGTCTCCTCTGGATGCCTTTACCGCAGGCCGCGCCACCCGTCTCCACGACTTTCTGGGCTGCCACCCGGCGACCCGGGGCGGCCGGGAGGGCTATGTTTTCCGGGTCTGGGCTCCCCATGCCGGAGCGGTCCATATCATGGGGGATTTCAACGGCTGGGCGGAGGAGGCCTGCCCCATGGCTCCCATCGGCGCCGGCGTCTGGGAGGGCTTCGTGCCCGGGCTGGACCGCTATGCCGCATATAAGTACGCCGTCCACACCGCCGACGGCCGGGTGCTGGCCAAGGCCGACCCCTTTGCCTTCCATGCCGAGACCCGGCCGGGGAACGCCTCCAAGGTCTACGACCTGAGCGGCTACGGCTGGGGCGATGAAAAATGGCTGGAATGGCGAAAGGCCAACCCGGTCTACACCTCCCCCCTCAATATTTATGAGGTCCATCTGGGTTCCTGGCGGCGCACCGGAGCGGATGAATTTCTCTCCTACCGGGACATGGCGGAGTATCTGGTGCCCTATGTGAAAGAGATGGGCTTCACCCATGTGGAGCTGATGCCCGTCACCGAGCACCCGCTGGATATGTCCTGGGGCTATCAGTGTACCGGCTACTTTGCCGCCACCAGCCGTTTCGGCACCCCCCACGACTTTATGTATCTGGTGGACCAGCTGCATCAGGCCGGCATTGGGGTGATTTTGGACTGGGTGCCCTCCCACTTCCCCAAGGACGGCTTTGGCCTTTATCAATTTGACGGCCAGCCCTGCTACGAGTACGCCGACCCCCGGAAAGGGGAGCATAAAGAGTGGGGCACCATGGTCTTTGACTATGGGAAAAATGAGGTCCGCTCCTTCCTCCTCTCCTCCGCTCTGTTCTGGCTGGAGCAGTATCATATTGACGGCCTGCGGGTGGATGCGGTGGCCTCCATGCTCTATCTGGACTACAACCGTCAGGAGGGTGAATGGGTCCCCAACGTCTTTGGCGGCCACGAAAATCTGGAGGCGGTCAGCTTTCTTCAGGAATTGAACACCGCCGTCTTCGCCGCCCACCCGGATACGCTGATGATCGCCGAGGAGTCCACCGCCTGGCCCAACGTGACCAAGCCTGTGGGCAAGGGCGGGCTGGACGGCGGTCTGGGCTTCAACCTGAAGTGGAACATGGGCTGGATGAACGACGTGACCCATTACATCAAGCTGGACCCCTACTTCCGGCAATACAACCACCGGGACCTGACCTTCTCCTTCATGTACGCCTTCTCGGAAAACTTCGTCCTCCCCATGAGCCACGACGAGGTGGTCCACATGAAAGGCTCCCTCCTTAACAAGATCCCCGGAGAATACACCGGAAAATTTGCCGGCGTCCGGGCCTTTTACACCTATATGCTCACCCATCCGGGCAAAAAGCTGATGATGATGGGCAGCGAATTCGGCCAGTGGAACGAGTGGCATTACGAACACTCTCTGGACTGGCACCTGCTGGAGCAAAATCAGGAAAACCGGGATATGAAGGCCTTCTTCTCCGCCGCCAACAACCTCTATCTGGCCCGCAGGGAGCTGTGGGAGGAGGACTTTGACTGGCAGGGCTTCCAGTGGCTGGAAGCCGATGACGCCGGGGCCAATACCGTCTCCTTCCTCCGCCGGGACAAGGCCGGGAACTTTCTGGTGGTCCTTATCAACTTCTCCCCCGTCCACCGGAACGGCTACCGGGTGGGGGTCCCTGCGGGGGGAAAGTATCAGGTGCTCCTCAACTCCGATGACGCCGCCTTCGGCGGCAGCGGCCTTGGAAACAAAGGGCTGATCGCCAGCGAACCGGTCCCCTGCCATGACCAGGAGCAGTCCATTCAGGTGGACCTGCCCCCCATGGCGGGCGTCATCCTGCGCTGCGCCAGAAAGAACCCCACCCGCAAGCCCAGGGCCGCCGGGGAGGAGAAGAAGAAAGCCCCGGCAAAGAAGGCCGTGGGAAAAGGAACAAAAAAGTAAGCCGTCTTTTGTCGGAAGGCGGAGCGCACATACCACTCTCCCGCCTCCCCCCATGAAGCAATCCAGACACCTGTCTGCTTGTTATCGTTGTTTCCCCGCTCTTATCAATCATCGAGGTGATCGAAACGTGAAAAAGGAATGTGTTGCCATGCTGCTGGCCGGCGGCCAGGGCAGCCGGTTGAAGGCCCTGACCAGTAAGGTGGCCAAACCGGCCGTCCCCTTTGGGGGCAAATACCGCATCATCGACTTCCCCCTTTCCAACTGCGTCAACTCGGGCATTGACACCGTGGGCGTACTGACCCAGTACAAACCCCAGGAGCTGAACGCATACATAGGCTCCGGCCTGCCTTGGGACCTGGACGTGTCCGACGGCGGGGTCCATGTGCTCCCCCCCTATGTTCAGGAGGACGAGAAGGGCAGCTGGTACAAGGGCACCGCCAACGCCATCTATCAGAATCTGGACTTTCTGGAGCAGTACGACCCTGAATACGTCCTGATTTTGTCGGGGGACCATATCTACAAAATGGACTATTCCCAGATGCTGGCCCGCCATAAGGCGGCGGGGGCGGCCTGCACCATCTCGGTGATGGAGGTCCCCTTGGAGGAGGCCTCTCGCTTCGGTATCATGAACGTGGATGAAAACGACAACGTCTATGAGTTTGAAGAGAAGCCCAAAAAGCCCAAGAGCAATCTGGCCTCCATGGGCATCTATATCTTCACCTGGAGCAAGCTGCGGGACTATCTGATCGCAGACGAGAAGGACGAAAAGAGCAGCAACGACTTCGGCAAAAACGTCATTCCCGCCATGCTGGCCGCCGGGGAGGTCATGACCGCCTACCGCTTCCGGGGCTACTGGAAGGACGTGGGCACCATCGACTCGCTGTGGAACGCCAACATGGATATGCTGGCCCCCAACGGCTCTTTGGATATCGATGACCCCGACTGGCCCATCTACGCCCGGGTCTCGGCCCGGCCGCCCCATTTCACCGGCGGAAAAGCGGAGATCACCCACTCCCTGGTCACCAGCGGCGATGAGATCTACGGAACGGTGGACCACTCCGTCCTTTTCCACTCTGTGACCGTGGAGGAGGGCGCCACCGTCCGTTACTCCATCCTCATGCCCGGCGCAGTGGTAAAGAAAGGCGCCGTGGTGGAATACGCCATCGTGGCCGAGCGCTCCGTCATCGGGGAGGATGCCCATGTGGGCGGCGACAGGACCGATGAGGAGGACTGGGGCATCGCCGTGGTGGCCCAGGACCTGAAGGTGGGCGACGGCGCCCAGGTGGCAAGCGGCGCCATGATCACGAGAAATGTGAAGGGGGTGATGGCATGAACGACCTTCACGGCATCATTTTCGCCTATCGGGAAAGTCCCGAACTGCGGGAGCTGACCCGTATCCGCAACGCCTGCTCGGTGCCCTACGGCGGCCGGTACAGGCTCATCGATTTTGCCCTTTCCAACCTGGTCAATGCCGGCGTCAGCGATGTGGGCATCATCGTCTATAACTCCTACCAGTCCCTGCTGGACCATGTGGGCTCCGGAAAGGACTGGGATCTAAGCCGCAAACGGGGCGGACTGCGCATCCTGCCCCCCTTCAGCTTCTCGGGCAAGCATCACGGCAACCGTTATCAGGGCCGGATGGACGCTCTTGCCGGGGTCTACTCCTACCTTCAGGACATCCGGCAGGACTATGTGATCCTCTCCTCCGGCGATTTGGCAGCCAACCTGCCCATTGCCGAGGCCTTTGAACGCCACCTTGCCACCCACGCCGACATCACCGCCGTTACCGCTTCCAAAACCACGGCAGACCCCCGGCTGACCACCTTCTTCACCACCGATGCCGAAGGGCGGGTCACCGATGTGGAGGTAGGCCCCGCCGCCCCCACAGGGCAGGCCGGTCTGGAGACCTATATCCTCTCCAAGTCCCTGCTGCTGACGCTGGTGGACCAGTGCGCCTCCCACGACGTGCCTTCCTTCAGTCAGGGGGTGCTGCAAAACAATACCCGGCTGGATGTGCGCACCTTCCTCTTTGACGGCTACGCCGCCCAGATCCAGACCGTGGTGGGCTATTACGCCCGGAGCATGGAGCTGCTGGACCCCGCCGTCCGCTCCTCCCTCTTCCGCACCGACCGGCCCATCCGCACCAAGGACCAGGCCAACCCCTCGGTGTACTACGGACCGGAGGCCCGCTCGATGAACTCTCTGGTATCCGACGGCAGCATCGTGGAGGGTACCGTCATCAACTCCATCCTCTCCCGAGGCGTCCGGGTGGAAAAGGGAGCGGTGGTGGAAAACTGTATCCTGATGCAGCGCACCGCCGTCCAGCCCGGCGCCACACTGCGCCATGTCATCGCCGATAAGAACGTCCGGATCAATCCGGGCCGGATGCTGATGGGCCACGAGACCTATCCTCTGGTGATCCCCAAAAACGAGATCGTATAAGCAAAGACTGTGGGGCGCACCCTGCGGCACGCCCCACAGCCTTTTTATCCAACCCAGGCAAAAGGAGAAATTTACCGTGAAATTTCATGAGATGCCCTACCAGCGCCCCGATCCGGGGGTGCTGAAAAGCCGGCTGACCGCCCTTACCGAACGGCTGAAGAAGGCAGACAGCTATGAAGCGGCCAAAGCCGTCTTTTTGGAGATGGAAACACTGCAAAAGCACATTGAGACCATGCAGACGCTGTCCTCCATCCGCCACTCCATCGACACCCGGGACGCCTTCTACGATGGGGAGGAAAAATTCTGGAACGAGGCCGGACCGGAGCTGGAGGCCTACCTTCAGGACTGGACAAAGGCCATGCTGGACTCCCCCTTCCGCCTCCGGTTCGCCGGGGAATACGGCCAGGTGATGTTCCTCAACGCCGAGATCGCCCTGAAAACCTTCTCCCCGGAGATCATTCCGGAGCTGCAGCAGGAGAATGATCTGACCCAGGAATATGAAAAGCTGCTGGCCTCCGCCCAAATCCCCTTTGAAGGGCAGAGCTACACCCTCTCCCAGCTGACCCCCTTCAAATCCGATCCCGATGACGCCCGCCGTCTGGCGGCCTGGAAGGCAGAGGGGCAGTGGTATAAGGACAACCAGACCCGGCTGGACGATATCTATGACCGGCTGGTCCGCCTTCGGGACGCCATGGGCAAAAAGCTGGGGTATGAGGGCTATACCGCTCTGGGCTATTACCGGATGGGCCGTAACTGCTACACCAAGGAGGACGTGGAGAAATTCCGCTCCGCCGTGGTCCAATATCTGGTCCCCGTGGCCGACAGCATTTACAAAGCCCAGGCCCGGCGGCTGGGCAAGGAATACCCCATGAGCTTTGCCGACAACGCTTTGGAGTTCCGCTCGGGCAACCCCAGGCCCGTTGGCACGGCGGAGGACATTCTGGCCCAGGGCCGGAAGTTTTACGATGAACTGTCTCCCGAGACCAGCCTCTTCTTCCGCACCATGCTGGAAGGGGAGCTTTTGGACGTGCTCTCCACGCCGGGCAAGGCCGGCGGCGGCTACTGCACCTTCCTCCCCGACCATCGGGTGCCCTTTATCTTCGCCAACTTCAACGGCACCCAGGGGGATGTGGAGGTGGTCACCCACGAGGCCGGCCACGCCTTTGACTGCTGGCTGAACCGGGACCGGGTGCCCACAAGCTATGTCTGGCCCACCATGGAGGCCTGCGAGGTACACTCCATGTCCATGGAGTTTATCGCCTGGCCCTGGGCGGAGGGCTTCTTCGGCCCCGATGCCCGGAAGTTCCGGTACAGCCATCTGGCCGCCGCCCTCACCTTCATCCCCTACGGCACGCTGGTGGACCATTTCCAGCACGAGGTCTATGCCCGTCCCGATATGACCCCCGCCCAGCGCCACGGGGTCTGGAAGGAGCTTTTGGGGGTGTATATGCCCTGGATGAAACTGGACGGGGATATCCCCTTCTACGCCGAGGGGCAGGGCTGGCAGCGGCAGCACCATATCTACTCCAGTCCCTTCTACTACATTGACTACTGTCTGGCCCAGACGGTGGCGCTGCAATTCTGGGCCATGCTTCAGGAGGACCGGCCTGCCGCCTGGGAGAAATACCTGGCCTACACCCGTCAGGGGGGCAGCGAGACCTTCACCCGTCTTCTGGAAAACGCCGGGCTGGAAAGCCCCTTTGAGCCTCATTGCCTTCAGGCCGTCTGCGAAAAGGCCGGCCGGTGGCTGGCGGCCTATGACCTGACCGGCATCCTGTAACCCCCTTTCCACCCACTTTCATGTATCCGGGAGGTCACCATGAACATCCTCTTTGCCTCATCCGAAGTCGCTCCCTTTATCAAGTCCGGCGGGCTGGCCGACGTGGCCGGCTCTCTCCCCCAGGCTCTGGCCCGGCTGGGCCATGACGTGCGGGTCATGCTCCCTCTCTACGAGGGCATCGGAGAAGACTGGCGGGCACAGATGACCTATCTGCAAAATTTCAGCGTCCATCTGGCCTGGCGGACTCCCTACTGCGGCATCTTTGAACTGAAACGGGACGGGGTCACCTACTACTTCGTGGACAACGAATACTATTTCAAGCGAAGCGGCATTTACGGCCACTATGACGATGCCGAGCGGTTCGCCTTTTTCTCCCGTGCGGTCATCGAATCCCCCGGCCATCTGGGCTTCTCCCCCGACGTCATCCACTGCAACGACTGGCAGACCGCCCTTGTGCCCATCTATCTTCTGGAAGAGCGGCAGCGGGTGCCCGAGCTGATGGGAGCCAGAAGCGTTTTCACCATCCACAACATCGAATATCAGGGCCGTTACGGCCGGGACCTTCTGACCGACCTCTTCGGCCTGCCGGGCGGCTATTTCCACGAGAGGATGCTCTCCTACTATGGGGATATCAACCTGATGAAAGGCGGCATCTACGCCGCCGACTATGTGACCACCGTCTCCCCCACCTATGCCCAGGAGATCCGTTACGATTTCTATGCCCACGGTCTGGCCGGGGTCATCGCCGACAACGCCCACAAGCTGCGGGGCATCCTCAACGGCATCGATGTGGGGCGTTACGACCCCTGGCGGGACCAGCGGCTGCCCCGCCTCTTCAACGCCAGACAGCTCAAGGGGAAAAAGGACTGCAAGGCCGCTTTGCAGGCGCTGGCGGGGCTGACTATGGACCCCAACGTCCCCGTCATCGGCTGTGTCTCCCGTCTGGTCCCCCACAAGGGCTTTGACCTGGTGGTGGACGCCCTGCCCGAGCTTATGGCCACCGGAGCCCAGATGGTGGTCCTCGGCACCGGAGAGTGGCGGTATGAGGAGGCCTTCCGTACCGCCGCCTGGCAGTATCCGGGCCGGTTCTCCGCCCAGATCATGTACTCCGACGCCGTCTCCACCGCCATCTACGGCGGCGCCGATTTGTTCCTCATGCCCTCGGTATCTGAGCCATGCGGCCTTTCCCAGATGATCGCCATGCGCTACGGCACGCTGCCCATCGTCCGGGAGACCGGCGGGCTGAAGGACTCTGTACAGCCCTGGAACAAGTTTACCGGGGAGGGCACCGGCTTTACTTTTACAAATGTAGATAAAGGTGACATGGTCTGGGTCACCCGTCAGGCGGTGGAGCTGTACCACGCCGACCCCAAGGCCTGGAAACAGCTCCAGCAAAACGCCATGACCGCCGACTTTTCCTGGGATGCCTCGGCAAAGCAGTATGAGGAGGTCTACGGCTGGGTCTCCGGGACATAGCAGACATAAAAATGCCGGGCAAAAGCCTGTTTTTTGCAAGGAGATCCCTCCAAAACAGCATCTTTTGCCCGGCTTTTTGACCCGTTTCCGGCCCTCTTCCGGCTGAAGCAGGCGTTTGTTTTTACCCTCTTCGGCCGGATACCGCGTCATAGAGCCGCTCCATGACACGCTCCCAGGTCTCTCCCAGCGCAAGGGAAAATTCATCACATAAAAGCCGCTCCACCCGCTTATAGTATGTCACATCGGCCTGGGTCAGCCGCTTTCTGCCCTCTCCGGTCCCCTGCTCCTTCCGGTACAGCTCCCTAAACAGCTTCAATTCCTCCCTGATATCACAGGAGGAAAGCATCTCTTTGTAACGCTCCAGCGGCATCCGGGGCTTTTCCGCCCCCGGCCCCTCCCCCGCCTCCTCCAGACAGCACAGGGCCTCCAGCGCCTCCCGCTCGGTCACGATCCGCCGGATGGGCAGGGCGGTATCCACCGGCACATAGATCTTCTCCTCGCTGCTGGTAAAGGGAGGGCACAGGGTATAGTATTCTCCCCCGCCGCACTCTTTGAACCGCAGCGGCCCTATGGCCTCCACCCTGCAAACGGCCCTGCTGCCGCAGACCACATACTCCCCGACCTGAAACATCACCGCACACCTCCCATCATATATCTTATTTTATCATACATCCCCAGAAGGCTTCAAAGGGACTTTTCCACAAAAATACCTTCATCCCAGCGGGCAAAATGCCCATATCCCGCCGCAGGATGAACCTCTCCGGGATGCTCTGATTTGACAGTCAAGGCCCGCTGTGTTAAGATGAAACGGCCCTTTCTTTTGCTGATTTTACCGAAATGGAGTGACTCTTCTTGCATAAGTACACCAAACAGGAACTGACCGGGCTGATCACCGGAAAGCTCCGCCGCAACTATGGCCGGGACGTGTCCGAGGCCACCGCCGAGCAGATGTTCCAATCCTGCGCCCTGGTGGTCCGGGACATCATTGCCGAGCGGCACATCAAAACCGCCGAGCAGGTCCGAAGCGCCCACGGCCGGCGGGTCCATTACCTGTCCATGGAGTTTCTCATGGGCCGTTCCCTGCGGAAAAACGCCTATAACCTGGACCTGATCCAGCCCTTGACCGAGGCGGTGGAGGCCCTTGGCTTCCAGGCCGCCGATCTTTTTGAGGAGGAGCCGGATGCCGGCTTCGGCAACGGCGGTCTGGGCCGGCTGGCCGCCTGCTATCTGGATGCCGCCACCACCCTGAACATCCCCATCACCGGCTACTCCATCTGCTACGAGCTGGGCTTCTTCAAACAGAAGATCATCGACGGCAGGCAGGAGGAGCTGCCCGACAACTGGATGAAACTTGGTTCCACCTGGCTCATCACCCACATGGATAAGGCCGAGCAGGTCCGCTTCGGCGGCAAGGTAGAGGATGTGTGGAATCCCGACGGCTCCCACTCCATCCAGCACACCGGCTATACCACCGTGCTGGCGGTGCCCCGGGATATGCAAATTGCCGGCTACGGCACCGAGCAGGGCAATGTCCTGCGGCTGTGGGAGGCCCAGAGCGCCGAGCCGGTGGACCTGAACTTCTTCAACCGGGGGGAATACCTTAAGGCCATGGAGCGGCAGGCCAACGCCGAGATCATTTCCAAACAGCTCTACCCCGCCGACAACCACCGGGAGGGCAAGTCCCTGCGGCTCAAGCAGCAGTACTTCTTCTCCTCCGCCACGGTCCAGTCCATCTGCCGCAAGCATAAAAGCGAGTACGGCACCCTTCGCAACTTCCACGAAAAACATATTCTGCAGATCAACGACACCCACCCCACTCTGGCCATCCCGGAGCTGATGCGCATCCTTCTGGATGAGGAGGGGTACAGCTGGGACGACGCCTGGTTCATCACCAGCCGCAGCTTTGCCTACACCAACCACACCGTTCTGGCCGAAGCGCTGGAGCGGTGGCCCCAGGACCTGATAGAAGAACTGCTGCCCCGTATCTGGCAAATCATTCTGGAGATCTCCGGCCGGTATCAGAACCAGCTGATGGAAGCCACCCACGGGGATATGGGCCGGGTGGAGAAGATGGCCATCCTCTGGGGCGGCCAGTGCCGCATGGCCAATCTGTGTATTTGCGCCTGCTCCGCCGTCAACGGAGTCTCCGCCCTTCACAGTGAGATACTGAAAAACGACGTGTTCCATGACGCCTACCAGCTCTTCCCCCAGAAGTTCCAGAATGTGACCAACGGCGTGGACCACCGCCGCTGGCTCAGCGAGGTGAATCCCCAGCTGGACGCCCTCATCCGGGACTGCTGCGGCGGGGACAAGTACCTTCTTCAGCCCCAGGCCCTGAAAACGCTGGAAAAATACGCCGATGACGCCGCCGTGCTGGAGCGGCTGGCCGCCATCAAAAAGGCCAACAAGGAGAAGTTCGCCGCCTGGGCCAAGCGGGAAAGCGGCATCGTTCTGAACACCGACGCCATCTTTGACGTGCAGGCCAAGCGGCTCCACGAGTACAAGCGGCAGCTTCTCAACGTGCTGCACATCATCTATCTCCGTCAAAAACTCCACGAGGACCCCGATTTCCTCCCCACCCCCAAGACCTACCTCTTCGGGGCCAAGGCCGCGCCCGGCTACGCCATGGCCAAGGAGATCATCCACCTGATCAATTCTCTGGCCCACACGGTGAACAACGACCCGGCCTGTAAGGATAAGCTCCAGGTCTTTTTCCTGGAAAATTACCGGGTCTCCATGGCCGAGCTGTTGATGCCCGCCAGCGAAATTTCCGAGCAGATCTCCACCGCCGGCAAGGAGGCCAGCGGCACGGGCAACATGAAGTTCATGATGAACGGCGCCCTCACCATCGGCACGCTGGACGGCGCCAATGTGGAGATGCATCAGGTGCTGGGGGACGAAAACATCTTCCTTTTCGGCCTCAGGGCCGACGAGGTGGAAGAGATGCGCCGCCGGGGGTACAGCCCCTACGAGTACTACATGCAAAACCCCGCCCTCAAGTCGGTCATCGACCAGCTCTCCGCCGGCTTTGACGACCATGTCAGCTACTCCGATCTGGCCCGGAGCCTGCTCTCCGGTCAGGGCAGCCCCGCCGACCCCTACTTCCTGTTGGCCGACTTTGAAAGCTACCGCTCGGCTCAGGCTCTGGCGGGCCGGACCTATCTGGACAAAAAACTCTGGAACAGAATGAGCCTTCTCAACATCGCCCGCTCGGGCATCTTCGCCGCCGACCGCTCGGTGGCGGAATACGCCGACCATATCTGGAAGGTCAGCCACCGGTAAGAAACCAAAGCACCCTTCGGGCATCCCGCCCGGAGGGTGTTTTTCTACAAATGTAGATGTAAAATATGCTTGACATCATATGTAAAGCGTGCTATACTCCATATTGTAAAGCGAACTTTACTTCAAAGGAGGTCCTGCCATGGAAAATCGAATCGCCCAGCTGCGGAAGGAGCGGCGGATGTCACAGGCAGAACTGGCCGAGGCGGTGGAGGTCACCCGGCAGACCATCATCTCTCTGGAGAGCGGCCGCTATAACGCCTCCCTTCTGCTGGCCCATAAGATCGCCCGGTATTTCGGGCTTACCATCGAGGACGTTTTTCTGTTTGAGGAGGATGGGAAATGAAAGACTGTCATTTTCAGAAAAACCCGGCCCATACGGCGGGGGTTCTCCTGCTTTGTCTGGGGGGATTGGCGCAAAACATGCCAGAGGTTCAGGGAGGCCTGCTTCCGTGGGTCCACCTGCTCTGCGGATTTGGGACAGGGCTGTCCTTTGTGGGACTGCTCTACGGCTCGCCCCGGTTCCGGCCCCTGTTTGACCGGTGCCGGACCCATAAGCTGCGGCGCTTGGGCCGCTGAAAGGGAGTATTCTTATGTTGGCAAAACTGCTTTTCTGTGACGGCGGGGACTTTGAGCGTTCCCTCCGCCGGCGGCAGGGGGCGGCGCTGGCCCTGCTGGCGGTGGGGCTGGTGGGCCTTGCCTGCTATTTTCTTTTGGTGCCAAACAGTTCTCTGCCCGACTTTGCCCAGGGGTTCTATCTGGGCGCGGCCAGCGGCATTTCCGCCGGGGCGGTCATTCTCCTTTGCCGCACCCGGTATCTGCTCACCCACCCTGCGGCCCGAAAAAAGGTCCGCATCAAAGAGACCGATGAGCGGGAACGGACCATCCTCCACGCCGCCTTTGAGTGGGCCGGCATTCTCACCTTTTTCCTTGTGGCCGCCGCCCTTTTTGTGGTCCTTCCCCTGAATCCAGCCGCCTTCCAGGCCCTTTTCGCCGTTTTGCTCCTCTATGTTCTGGCCTTCGCCGCCGCCAACCTGTATTTCAGCAAAAAACTGTAAAGCTCCTTCAAACAAGGGCCTTGAGGCAGGGTTTTCCCGGTTGTATTTCGCTCTTTCCGGCTGTATAATGGTATCAGAAAACGGCGGATACGCCGACCATTCAGTAGGAACCCCTATGAAAGTTTTGATGTTGAACGGCAGCGCCAAGCCCCAGGGGAATACTTACCTCTCCCTGCTGGAAGTGGGAAAGGAACTGGAAAAGCTGGGCATTGAGTACGAGATTTTCCAGCTCGGCGGCGGCCCCATCCGGGACTGTATCGGCTGCGGCCAGTGCCGTGAGAAGGGCGCCGGCTGTATTTTCACCGACGACACGGTCCACGAATTTGTGGAGAAGGCCAGACAGGCTGACGGCTTTGTCTTTGGCACCCCGGTATATTACGCCCACCCCAGCGGGCGGGTCCTCTCCTTTCTGGACCGGGTCTTTTACGGCAGCGGCAGCGTTTTCGCCTACAAGCCCGGCGCCTCCGTGGCGGTGGCCCGGCGGGGCGGCACCTCGGCCAGCTTTGACGTGATGAACAAATACTTTGGCATCTCTCAGATGCCGGTAGTCAGCTCCACCTACTGGAACATGACCCACGGCACCGCCCCCGGTGAGGTGCTGGAAGACGCCGAGGGGCTTCAGACCATGCGGAATCTGGCCCGGAACATGGCCTGGCTGCTGCGGTGCATGGAAAGCGGCAGGGCCGCCGGGGTCCCCCTCCCCGCCACCGAGCGGGGCAATCAGACCAACTTCATCCGCTGACCCAAAAGAAACACCGCCCCGGAGGAGGGTTCCTCCGGGGCGGTGTTGTGGTTTTCAGGGGAATCTTCGGTTTTACTCCATGGGGTCCAGCTGGGGCAGATCGAGGGCAAACACATCCCGCAGCTCCTCCAGCAGTCCGGGATACTCCTCGTCGAAGGCCTCGGGGTGGTAAACGATGCGGGCAGAGAGATAATTGCCCTCCCCCCGGGTATCGGCATAGAGGACTGCCACCCGGACCCGGGTGCGGTTTTCCTCAAACCAGGTCACCTGCCTGTAGGCAATGTCATAGTCCTCCAGATAATAGGTCTCGGAAACCCCGTCGGCGTAGAGGTCCACCTCCCCGGCCAGAGCGGCATAGTCCTCCTCCACCACCTCTTTGGCGGTGGAGGCCGTGGCCATGGTCTGGGTCACCTCCATGCCGTGGGCATAGGCGGAGACCACCGTGCCGTCGGCGTTGTAGGTCAGTTCCCCGCCGTAGGGCAGGTAGGCATCCCGGAAGCCCAGACCGTCGGCGGTACGGTAGTAGGCGATGCCCATATAGTCATAGACGGAAGCGGGCTGGAAGAGGCTCTGGTAATTGTCCCCGGTCAGGGTGACCTCCATACTTTGGAGGATGTAGAGGATATCCCCCTTCACATCCTTTTTTTGCCGGTCCTGCACATTGTCGCTGGCCACCAGCACTGCCGTTCCATCCGGTGCCAGAACGATACCCTGATACAGCCGGTAAGGCTTATTATCAACGGAAAATTCACGGGAAAGCATGTTGTAATAACAGCCCTGTCCCCCCTCGGCCAGAGGGACCAGCACCCCTTCCCCCCCGTCCCATTCCAGATAACTGCCCAAGGCCTTCCGGGCATCGGCGGTGGACCCCCCTGTCAAAAGATCCCAGGCCCCTTGCATATCCATGCCGTGGTAGACGGTGACCATGAGCCGAATGTCATCCTTGCCTGTGCCGTCTATGTAAAAACCCTCATCGGTGGATTCATACCTGCTGTCCACCTGATAGCGCACCCCGTCATGCTCATAGGCGGTGCTGGATTCGGGAATGCGGACAGTGGTGACCTCCTGCCGCCGGGAGGGGGCCGGGTCATCCCAGCGCCGGCCC
Organism: uncultured Pseudoflavonifractor sp.; assembly: GCA_947565875.1. GTDB lineage: Bacteria > Bacillota > Clostridia > Oscillospirales > Oscillospiraceae > Vermiculatibacterium. Next base: position 17,669 of record CANOHR010000002.1, on the reverse strand, counting down.
ACGGCCCAGCCGCCCAGAGCAAAGGCAAAGGTCACGGCAAGGGCCACGACCACCATCCCCCAGCGGTAAGGCATAGGCCCCTGGGGCGCCTGATCTCCCTCCACCGGGGTGAAGCCGGGATAGGTCTTGGGAATGGTCATGCGGCGGGTCTTTCCCGCACCGTCTCGATAGCTTACCTTCCAGCACCAGCGGGTCTCTTTGCGCAGGGTCACGTCCTCCATGGGGATCACCACCCGGCTCAGAAGGCTGCCGGGGAAGATCCGCCCGCCGGCAAGGGCCTCCGCCGCCCGAAGGGCCGAGGCGCGAAACAGCTCCCGCTCCCCCTCATCCAGCTTCTCCCAGGTCATACCGGTCCAGAAGGCATTCTTCCGGGAGAAGCGATAGGTATCCATGGTATTGAACCGGGCCAGCATCACCCGCCACAGCCGGCCGTCGGCGGTGCGGAAAAACAGGTATTGAAGTCCCTGAAGTTGGCTCATCAGGGGAAACATCATCACAAACATCACGGCAAACAGACCGATACAGGCCCCCAGAGAGGCCATGGTCCAGGCCATGGAGTTGGTGGGCATGGCATAGAGAAGAAGGGCCAGCATTATCCCCAGTTCGGGAAACATGGAAAGCATCATACTCACCCGAAGGGGAGTGGTCCACCGCTTGTCACAGGGGTAGAAGGCCGCCTGCTGCGCCCTCTCCTCCCCATTGTCCTCCCGGACTCGCCGGGTCAACGCCTCCATCAGCCCCGGCTCGGTGTAGAGCTTCAGACTCTGGCGGCAGCCGAAGGAGCCGATGACGCTGAAAATAATGGGGATGAGGAAAAAGCCCAGGCCGGCCTCCAGCGGGCTGTAAGGCCAGATGAGCCAGCAGCACACCCCCACCGCCGTCAATGCGGACAGCACCAGTATCAGCGCAAAGGCAAAGCCGGTCTTTCTGGGACCGTGGAACATCTGATAGCCCTTTCTCGCCCCGAAGGGGATGAGCAGCGCCAGCCACCCGGACACAAATCCAAAAAGCCCGGTGAGCAGGGTGGGCAGCGCCCCCACAACGGCCCCCAGAAAGGCTCCCAAGGCCCCCACAACATAGTTTGCCGCCCCCTCGGCGGAGGGACCGCCGGAGGGCGTTTCCGGGCCTTTTGACGACCCTGCGGGGCGTCCCCCCGGCGGCGGGGTGCGCCGCTTCTCCGGGGTCTCCCAAGGCTCCTCCTTGTGGGGTCTGTTTTCCAAATCGGTCATGACGGTTCCTCCTCTATGTAACAGCTTCTTCCCAAAAACGCAAATTTATAAAATAATTATATCCCCATCTCCGAAGGAATGCAATATGGAACGTGAAAAAACGACCGACGGTCCTGACCCCGGCCGGACAGACCGCCTCCCAAAGCGGGAAGCCGCCTTCCCTTATAGCTCCTGCACCCCCGCCTGACGGAGCCAGTCCTGAAGCTTTTTGGCGGAAAAACCGGTGAAAGCGTAGCTTTCCCCTTCCCGGCCGTAGATGGTCACCGTGGTGATCATCATGGCCTTTTTCACCCCAAAGCCCTTCACCTGCTCCAAAGGCAGGTCCATCTCCAGATCCTTCATCATCCGGATCTGGAAACAGGCCCGGCGGTCGGTGACATAGATGGTGCCGTCAAAGGACCGGGTGTTGAGAAACTGCTTTTGGTGCAGGGCCATTGTGCCGCTGCCGATGAGGGTCTCGCCCGCTTCGGGCTTGAATTTTGCCATGGTACATTTCTCCTTTTCTGTAATGCTCTTTGTCTCCCCGTCGGGGAGACAAACGGGATATCCCGTTTGTCTCCCCGACGGGGAGACAAAGAGCATTACAGAAAAGGAGAAATGTACCATGGCAAAATTCAAGCCCGAAGCGGGCGAGACCCTCATCGGCAGCGGCACAATGGCCCTGCACCAAAAGCAGTTTCTCAACACCCGGTCCTTTGACGGCACCATCTATGTCACCGACCGCCGGGCCTGTTTCCAGATCCGGATGATGAAGGATCTGGAGATGGACCTGCCTTTGGAGCAGGTGAAGGGCTTTGGGGTGAAAAAGGCCATGATGATCACCACGGTGACCATCTACGGCCGGGAAGGGGAAAGCTACGCTTTCACCGGTTTTTCCGCCAAAAAGCTTCAGGACTGGCTCCGTCAGGCGGGGGTGCAGGAGCTATAAGGGAAGGCGGCTTCCCGCTTTGGGAGGCGGTCTGTCCGGCCGGGGTCAGGACCGTCGGTCGTTTTTTCACGTTCCATATTGCATTCCTTCGGAGATGGGGATATAATTATTTTATAAATTTGCGTTTTTGGGAAGAAGCTGTTACATAGAGGAGGAACCGTCATGACCGATTTGGAAAACAGACCCCACAAGGAGGAGCCTTGGGAGACCCCGGAGAAGCGGCGCACCCCGCCGCCGGGGGGACGCCCCGCAGGGTCGTCAAAAGGCCCGGAAACGCCCTCCGGCGGTCCCTCCGCCGAGGGGGCGGCAAACTATGTTGTGGGGGCCTTGGGAGCCTTTCTGGGGGCCGTTGTGGGGGCGCTGCCCACCCTGCTCACCGGGCTTTTTGGATTTGTGTCCGGGTGGCTGGCGCTGCTCATCCCCTTCGGGGCGAGAAAGGGCTATCAGATGTTCCACGGTCCCAGAAAGACCGGCTTTGCCTTTGCGCTGATACTGGTGCTGTCCGCATTGACGGCGGTGGGGGTGTGCTGCTGGCTCATCTGGCCTTACAGCCCGCTGGAGGCCGGCCTGGGCTTTTTCCTCATCCCCATTATTTTCAGCGTCATCGGCTCCTTCGGCTGCCGCCAGAGTCTGAAGCTCTACACCGAGCCGGGGCTGATGGAGGCGTTGACCCGGCGAGTCCGGGAGGACAATGGGGAGGAGAGGGCGCAGCAGGCGGCCTTCTACCCCTGTGACAAGCGGTGGACCACTCCCCTTCGGGTGAGTATGATGCTTTCCATGTTTCCCGAACTGGGGATAATGCTGGCCCTTCTTCTCTATGCCATGCCCACCAACTCCATGGCCTGGACCATGGCCTCTCTGGGGGCCTGTATCGGTCTGTTTGCCGTGATGTTTGTGATGATGTTTCCCCTGATGAGCCAACTTCAGGGACTTCAATACCTGTTTTTCCGCACCGCCGACGGCCGGCTGTGGCGGGTGATGCTGGCCCGGTTCAATACCATGGATACCTATCGCTTCTCCCGGAAGAATGCCTTCTGGACCGGTATGACCTGGGAGAAGCTGGATGAGGGGGAGCGGGAGCTGTTTCGCGCCTCGGCCCTTCGGGCGGCGGAGGCCCTTGCCGGCGGGCGGATCTTCCCCGGCAGCCTTCTGAGCCGGGTGGTGATCCCCATGGAGGACGTGACCCTGCGCAAAGAGACCCGCTGGTGCTGGAAGGTAAGCTATCGAGACGGTGCGGGAAAGACCCGCCGCATGACCATTCCCAAGACCTATCCCGGCTTCACCCCGGTGGAGGGAGATCAGGCGCCCCAGGGGCCTATGCCTTACCGCTGGGGGATGGTGGTCGTGGCCCTTGCCGTGACCTTTGCCTTTGCTCTGGGCGGCTGGGCCGTGGGCCGGCGCTGGGATGACCCGGCCCCCTCCCGGCGGCAGGAGGTCACCACTGTCCGCATTCCCGAATCCAGCACCGCCTATGAGCATGACGGGGTGCGCTATCAGGTGGACAGCAGGTATGAATCCACCGATGAGGGTTTTTACATAGACGGCACAGGCAAGGATGACATTCGGCTCATGGTCACCGTCTACCACGGCATGGATATGCAAGGGGCCTGGGATCTTTTGACAGGGGGGTCCACCGCCGATGCCCGGAAGGCCTTGGGCAGTTATCTGGAATGGGACGGGGGGGAAGGGGTGCTGGTCCCTCTGGCCGAGGGGGGACAGGGCTGTTATTACAACATGCTTTCCCGTGAATTTTCCGTTGATAATAAGCCTTACCGGCTGTATCAGGGTATCGTTCTGGCACCGGATGGAACGGCAGTGCTGGTGGCCAGCGACAATGTGCAGGACCGGCAAAAAAAGGATGTGAAGGGGGATATCCTCTACATCCTCCAAAGTATGGAGGTCACCCTGACCGGGGACAATTACCAGAGCCTCTTCCAGCCCGCTTCCGTCTATGACTATATGGGCATCGCCTACTACCGTACCGCCGACGGTCTGGGCTTCCGGGATGCCTACCTGCCCTACGGCGGGGAACTGACCTACAACGCCGACGGCACGGTGGTCTCCGCCTATGCCCACGGCATGGAGGTGACCCAGACCATGGCCACGGCCTCCACCGCCAAAGAGGTGGTGGAGGAGGACTATGCCGCTCTGGCCGGGGAGGTGGACCTCTACGCCGACGGGGTTTCCGAGACCTATTATCTGGAGGACTATGACATTGCCTACAGGCAGGTGACCTGGTTTGAGGAAAACCGCACCCGGGTCCGGGTGGCAGTCCTCTATGCCGATACCCGGGGGGAGGGCAATTATCTCTCTGCCCGCATCGTTTACCACCCCGAGGCCTTCGACGAGGAGTATCCCGGACTGCTGGAGGAGCTGCGGGATGTGTTTGCCCTCGATCTGCCCCAGCTGGACCCCATGGAGTAAAACCGAAGATTCCCCTGAAAACCACAACACCGCCCCGGAGGAACCCTCCTCCGGGGCGGTGTTTCTTTTGGGTCAGCGGATGAAGTTGGTCTGATTGCCCCGCTCGGTGGCGGGGAGGGGGACCCCGGCGGCCCTGCCGCTTTCCATGCACCGCAGCAGCCAGGCCATGTTCCGGGCCAGATTCCGCATGGTCTGAAGCCCCTCGGCGTCTTCCAGCACCTCACCGGGGGCGGTGCCGTGGGTCATGTTCCAGTAGGTGGAGCTGACTACCGGCATCTGAGAGATGCCAAAGTATTTGTTCATCACGTCAAAGCTGGCCGAGGTGCCGCCCCGCCGGGCCACCGCCACGGAGGCGCCGGGCTTGTAGGCGAAAACGCTGCCGCTGCCGTAAAAGACCCGGTCCAGAAAGGAGAGGACCCGCCCGCTGGGGTGGGCGTAATATACCGGGGTGCCAAAGACAAAGCCGTCAGCCTGTCTGGCCTTCTCCACAAATTCGTGGACCGTGTCGTCGGTGAAAATACAGCCGGCGCCCTTCTCACGGCACTGGCCGCAGCCGATACAGTCCCGGATGGGGCCGCCGCCGAGCTGGAAAATCTCGTACTCAATGCCCAGCTTTTCCAGTTCCTTTCCCACTTCCAGCAGGGAGAGGTAAGTATTCCCCTGGGGCTTGGCGCTGCCGTTCAACATCAAAACTTTCATAGGGGTTCCTACTGAATGGTCGGCGTATCCGCCGTTTTCTGATACCATTATACAGCCGGAAAGAGCGAAATACAACCGGGAAAACCCTGCCTCAAGGCCCTTGTTTGAAGGAGCTTTACAGTTTTTTGCTGAAATACAGGTTGGCGGCGGCGAAGGCCAGAACATAGAGGAGCAAAACGGCGAAAAGGGCCTGGAAGGCGGCTGGATTCAGGGGAAGGACCACAAAAAGGGCGGCGGCCACAAGGAAAAAGGTGAGAATGCCGGCCCACTCAAAGGCGGCGTGGAGGATGGTCCGTTCCCGCTCATCGGTCTCTTTGATGCGGACCTTTTTTCGGGCCGCAGGGTGGGTGAGCAGATACCGGGTGCGGCAAAGGAGAATGACCGCCCCGGCGGAAATGCCGCTGGCCGCGCCCAGATAGAACCCCTGGGCAAAGTCGGGCAGAGAACTGTTTGGCACCAAAAGAAAATAGCAGGCAAGGCCCACCAGCCCCACCGCCAGCAGGGCCAGCGCCGCCCCCTGCCGCCGGCGGAGGGAACGCTCAAAGTCCCCGCCGTCACAGAAAAGCAGTTTTGCCAACATAAGAATACTCCCTTTCAGCGGCCCAAGCGCCGCAGCTTATGGGTCCGGCACCGGTCAAACAGGGGCCGGAACCGGGGCGAGCCGTAGAGCAGTCCCACAAAGGACAGCCCTGTCCCAAATCCGCAGAGCAGGTGGACCCACGGAAGCAGGCCTCCCTGAACCTCTGGCATGTTTTGCGCCAATCCCCCCAGACAAAGCAGGAGAACCCCCGCCGTATGGGCCGGGTTTTTCTGAAAATGACAGTCTTTCATTTCCCATCCTCCTCAAACAGAAAAACGTCCTCGATGGTAAGCCCGAAATACCGGGCGATCTTATGGGCCAGCAGAAGGGAGGCGTTATAGCGGCCGCTCTCCAGAGAGATGATGGTCTGCCGGGTGACCTCCACCGCCTCGGCCAGTTCTGCCTGTGACATCCGCCGCTCCTTCCGCAGCTGGGCGATTCGATTTTCCATGGCAGGACCTCCTTTGAAGTAAAGTTCGCTTTACAATATGGAGTATAGCACGCTTTACATATGATGTCAAGCATATTTTACATCTACATTTGTAGAAAAACACCCTCCGGGCGGGATGCCCGAAGGGTGCTTTGGTTTCTTACCGGTGGCTGACCTTCCAGATATGGTCGGCGTATTCCGCCACCGAGCGGTCGGCGGCGAAGATGCCCGAGCGGGCGATGTTGAGAAGGCTCATTCTGTTCCAGAGTTTTTTGTCCAGATAGGTCCGGCCCGCCAGAGCCTGAGCCGAGCGGTAGCTTTCAAAGTCGGCCAACAGGAAGTAGGGGTCGGCGGGGCTGCCCTGACCGGAGAGCAGGCTCCGGGCCAGATCGGAGTAGCTGACATGGTCGTCAAAGCCGGCGGAGAGCTGGTCGATGACCGACTTGAGGGCGGGGTTTTGCATGTAGTACTCGTAGGGGCTGTACCCCCGGCGGCGCATCTCTTCCACCTCGTCGGCCCTGAGGCCGAAAAGGAAGATGTTTTCGTCCCCCAGCACCTGATGCATCTCCACATTGGCGCCGTCCAGCGTGCCGATGGTGAGGGCGCCGTTCATCATGAACTTCATGTTGCCCGTGCCGCTGGCCTCCTTGCCGGCGGTGGAGATCTGCTCGGAAATTTCGCTGGCGGGCATCAACAGCTCGGCCATGGAGACCCGGTAATTTTCCAGGAAAAAGACCTGGAGCTTATCCTTACAGGCCGGGTCGTTGTTCACCGTGTGGGCCAGAGAATTGATCAGGTGGATGATCTCCTTGGCCATGGCGTAGCCGGGCGCGGCCTTGGCCCCGAAGAGGTAGGTCTTGGGGGTGGGGAGGAAATCGGGGTCCTCGTGGAGTTTTTGACGGAGATAGATGATGTGCAGCACGTTGAGAAGCTGCCGCTTGTACTCGTGGAGCCGCTTGGCCTGCACGTCAAAGATGGCGTCGGTGTTCAGAACGATGCCGCTTTCCCGCTTGGCCCAGGCGGCGAACTTCTCCTTGTTGGCCTTTTTGATGGCGGCCAGCCGCTCCAGCACGGCGGCGTCATCGGCGTATTTTTCCAGCGTTTTCAGGGCCTGGGGCTGAAGAAGGTACTTGTCCCCGCCGCAGCAGTCCCGGATGAGGGCGTCCAGCTGGGGATTCACCTCGCTGAGCCAGCGGCGGTGGTCCACGCCGTTGGTCACATTCTGGAACTTCTGGGGGAAGAGCTGGTAGGCGTCATGGAACACGTCGTTTTTCAGTATCTCACTGTGAAGGGCGGAGACTCCGTTGACGGCGGAGCAGGCGCAAATACACAGATTGGCCATGCGGCACTGGCCGCCCCAGAGGATGGCCATCTTCTCCACCCGGCCCATATCCCCGTGGGTGGCTTCCATCAGCTGGTTCTGATACCGGCCGGAGATCTCCAGAATGATTTGCCAGATACGGGGCAGCAGTTCTTCTATCAGGTCCTGGGGCCACCGCTCCAGCGCTTCGGCCAGAACGGTGTGGTTGGTGTAGGCAAAGCTGCGGCTGGTGATGAACCAGGCGTCGTCCCAGCTGTACCCCTCCTCATCCAGAAGGATGCGCATCAGCTCCGGGATGGCCAGAGTGGGGTGGGTGTCGTTGATCTGCAGAATATGTTTTTCGTGGAAGTTGCGAAGGGTGCCGTACTCGCTTTTATGCTTGCGGCAGATGGACTGGACCGTGGCGGAGGAGAAGAAGTACTGCTGCTTGAGCCGCAGGGACTTGCCCTCCCGGTGGTTGTCGGCGGGGTAGAGCTGTTTGGAAATGATCTCGGCGTTGGCCTGCCGCTCCATGGCCTTAAGGTATTCCCCCCGGTTGAAGAAGTTCAGGTCCACCGGCTCGGCGCTCTGGGCCTCCCACAGCCGCAGGACATTGCCCTGCTCGGTGCCGTAGCCGGCAATTTGCATATCCCGGGGCACCGCCAGCACGGTGGTATAGCCGGTGTGCTGGATGGAGTGGGAGCCGTCGGGATTCCACACATCCTCTACCTTGCCGCCGAAGCGGACCTGCTCGGCCTTATCCATGTGGGTGATGAGCCAGGTGGAACCAAGTTTCATCCAGTTGTCGGGCAGCTCCTCCTGCCTGCCGTCGATGATCTTCTGTTTGAAGAAGCCCAGCTCGTAGCAGATGGAGTAGCCGGTGATGGGGATGTTCAGGGTGGTGGCGGCATCCAGATAGCAGGCGGCCAGCCGGCCCAGACCGCCGTTGCCGAAGCCGGCATCCGGCTCCTCCTCAAAAAGATCGGCGGCCTGGAAGCCAAGGGCCTCCACCGCCTCGGTCAAGGGCTGGATCAGGTCCAGGTTATAGGCGTTTTTCCGCAGGGAACGGCCCATGAGAAACTCCATGGACAGGTAATGGACCCGCCGGCCGTGGGCGCTTCGGACCTGCTCGGCGGTTTTGATGTGCCGCTCGGCAATGATGTCCCGGACCACCAGGGCGCAGGATTGGAACATCTGCTCGGCGGTGGCCTCGGACACGTCCCGGCCATAGTTGCGGCGGAGCTTTCCGGTGATCAGCCCGGTCAGTTCCTGTTTGGTGTACTTATGCAAGAAGAGTCACTCCATTTCGGTAAAATCAGCAAAAGAAAGGGCCGTTTCATCTTAACACAGCGGGCCTTGACTGTCAAATCAGAGCATCCCGGAGAGGTTCATCCTGCGGCGGGATATGGGCATTTTGCCCGCTGGGATGAAGGTATTTTTGTGGAAAAGTCCCTTTGAAGCCTTCTGGGGATGTATGATAAAATAAGATATATGATGGGAGGTGTGCGGTGATGTTTCAGGTCGGGGAGTATGTGGTCTGCGGCAGCAGGGCCGTTTGCAGGGTGGAGGCCATAGGGCCGCTGCGGTTCAAAGAGTGCGGCGGGGGAGAATACTATACCCTGTGCCCTCCCTTTACCAGCAGCGAGGAGAAGATCTATGTGCCGGTGGATACCGCCCTGCCCATCCGGCGGATCGTGACCGAGCGGGAGGCGCTGGAGGCCCTGTGCTGTCTGGAGGAGGCGGGGGAGGGGCCGGGGGCGGAAAAGCCCCGGATGCCGCTGGAGCGTTACAAAGAGATGCTTTCCTCCTGTGATATCAGGGAGGAATTGAAGCTGTTTAGGGAGCTGTACCGGAAGGAGCAGGGGACCGGAGAGGGCAGAAAGCGGCTGACCCAGGCCGATGTGACATACTATAAGCGGGTGGAGCGGCTTTTATGTGATGAATTTTCCCTTGCGCTGGGAGAGACCTGGGAGCGTGTCATGGAGCGGCTCTATGACGCGGTATCCGGCCGAAGAGGGTAAAAACAAACGCCTGCTTCAGCCGGAAGAGGGCCGGAAACGGGTCAAAAAGCCGGGCAAAAGATGCTGTTTTGGAGGGATCTCCTTGCAAAAAACAGGCTTTTGCCCGGCATTTTTATGTCTGCTATGTCCCGGAGACCCAGCCGTAGACCTCCTCATACTGCTTTGCCGAGGCATCCCAGGAAAAGTCGGCGGTCATGGCGTTTTGCTGGAGCTGTTTCCAGGCCTTGGGGTCGGCGTGGTACAGCTCCACCGCCTGACGGGTGACCCAGACCATGTCACCTTTATCTACATTTGTAAAAGTAAAGCCGGTGCCCTCCCCGGTAAACTTGTTCCAGGGCTGTACAGAGTCCTTCAGCCCGCCGGTCTCCCGGACGATGGGCAGCGTGCCGTAGCGCATGGCGATCATCTGGGAAAGGCCGCATGGCTCAGATACCGAGGGCATGAGGAACAAATCGGCGCCGCCGTAGATGGCGGTGGAGACGGCGTCGGAGTACATGATCTGGGCGGAGAACCGGCCCGGATACTGCCAGGCGGCGGTACGGAAGGCCTCCTCATACCGCCACTCTCCGGTGCCGAGGACCACCATCTGGGCTCCGGTGGCCATAAGCTCGGGCAGGGCGTCCACCACCAGGTCAAAGCCCTTGTGGGGGACCAGACGGGAGACACAGCCGATGACGGGGACGTTGGGGTCCATAGTCAGCCCCGCCAGCGCCTGCAAAGCGGCCTTGCAGTCCTTTTTCCCCTTGAGCTGTCTGGCGTTGAAGAGGCGGGGCAGCCGCTGGTCCCGCCAGGGGTCGTAACGCCCCACATCGATGCCGTTGAGGATGCCCCGCAGCTTGTGGGCGTTGTCGGCGATGACCCCGGCCAGACCGTGGGCATAGAAATCGTAACGGATCTCCTGGGCATAGGTGGGGGAGACGGTGGTCACATAGTCGGCGGCGTAGATGCCGCCTTTCATCAGGTTGATATCCCCATAGTAGGAGAGCATCCTCTCGTGGAAATAGCCGCCCGGCAGGCCGAAGAGGTCGGTCAGAAGGTCCCGGCCGTAACGGCCCTGATATTCGATGTTGTGGATGGTGAAAACGCTTCTGGCTCCCATCAGCTCGGGCACCCGCTGCCGCTCTTCCAGAAGATAGATGGGCACAAGGGCGGTCTGCCAGTCGTTGCAGTGGATGACGTCGGGGGAGAAGCCCAGATGGCCGGGGGATTCGATGACCGCACGGGAGAAAAAGGCGAACCGCTCGGCATCGTCATAGTGGCCGTAAATGCCGCTTCGCTTGAAATAGTATTCGTTGTCCACGAAGTAGTAGGTGACCCCGTCCCGTTTCAGTTCAAAGATGCCGCAGTAGGGAGTCCGCCAGGCCAGATGGACGCTGAAATTTTGCAGATAGGTCATCTGTGCCCGCCAGTCTTCTCCGATGCCCTCGTAGAGAGGGAGCATGACCCGCACGTCATGGCCCAGCCGGGCCAGAGCCTGGGGGAGAGAGCCGGCCACGTCGGCCAGCCCGCCGGACTTGATAAAGGGAGCGACTTCGGATGAGGCAAAGAGGATGTTCATGGTGACCTCCCGGATACATGAAAGTGGGTGGAAAGGGGGTTACAGGATGCCGGTCAGGTCATAGGCCGCCAGCCACCGGCCGGCCTTTTCGCAGACGGCCTGAAGGCAATGAGGCTCAAAGGGGCTTTCCAGCCCGGCGTTTTCCAGAAGACGGGTGAAGGTCTCGCTGCCCCCCTGACGGGTGTAGGCCAGGTATTTCTCCCAGGCGGCAGGCCGGTCCTCCTGAAGCATGGCCCAGAATTGCAGCGCCACCGTCTGGGCCAGACAGTAGTCAATGTAGTAGAAGGGACTGGAGTAGATATGGTGCTGCCGCTGCCAGCCCTGCCCCTCGGCGTAGAAGGGGATATCCCCGTCCAGTTTCATCCAGGGCATATACACCCCCAAAAGCTCCTTCCAGACCCCGTGGCGCTGGGCGGGGGTCATATCGGGACGGGCATAGACCTCGTGCTGGAAATGGTCCACCAGCGTGCCGTAGGGGATGAAGGTGAGGGCGGCGGCCAGATGGCTGTACCGGAACTTCCGGGCATCGGGGCCGAAGAAGCCCTCCGCCCAGGGCCAGGCGATAAACTCCATGGACATGGAGTGTACCTCGCAGGCCTCCATGGTGGGCCAGACATAGCTTGTGGGCACCCGGTCCCGGTTCAGCCAGCAGTCAAAGGCGTGGCCGGCCTCGTGGGTGACCACCTCCACATCCCCCTGGGTGCCGTTGAAGTTGGCGAAGATAAAGGGCACCCGATGGTCGGGGAGGAAGGTGCAGTAGCCGCCGCCGGCCTTGCCCGGCGTGGAGAGCACGTCCAAAAGCTCCCCTTCCAGCATGGTGCGGAAGAAGAGGCTGGTCTCGGGAGACAGTTCATCGTAAAACTTCCGGCCCTGGGCCAGAATGTCCTCCGCCGTGCCAACGGGCCTGGGGTTGCCCGAGCGGAACTCCAAAGCGTTGTCGGCAAAGCTCATGGGGTATTCCTTGCCCAGCCGCCGGGCCTGGGCTTTGTAAATGCTGTCGGCCACGGGGACCAGATATTGGACCACGGCGGAGCGGAATTTCTCCACGTCCTCCTTGGTGTAGCAGTTACGGCCCATCCGGTAATAGCCCAGAGCGGTATAGCCCTCATACCCCAGCTTTTTGCCCATGGCGTCCCGAAGGCGGACCAGCCGGTCATAGATATCGTCCAGCCGGGTCTGGTTGTCCTTATACCACTGCCCCTCTGCCTTCCAGGCCGCCAGACGGCGGGCGTCATCGGGATCGGATTTGAAGGGGGTCAGCTGGGAGAGGGTGTAGCTCTGCCCTTCAAAGGGGATTTGGGCGGAGGCCAGCAGCTTTTCATATTCCTGGGTCAGATCATTCTCCTGCTGCAGCTCCGGAATGATCTCCGGGGAGAAGGTTTTCAGGGCGATCTCGGCGTTGAGGAACATCACCTGGCCGTATTCCCCGGCGAACCGGAGGCGGAAGGGGGAGTCCAGCATGGCCTTTGTCCAGTCCTGAAGGTAGGCCTCCAGCTCCGGTCCGGCCTCGTTCCAGAATTTTTCCTCCCCATCGTAGAAGGCGTCCCGGGTGTCGATGGAGTGGCGGATGGAGGACAGCGTCTGCATGGTCTCAATGTGCTTTTGCAGTGTTTCCATCTCCAAAAAGACGGCTTTGGCCGCTTCATAGCTGTCTGCCTTCTTCAGCCGTTCGGTAAGGGCGGTCAGCCGGCTTTTCAGCACCCCCGGATCGGGGCGCTGGTAGGGCATCTCATGAAATTTCACGGTAAATTTCTCCTTTTGCCTGGGTTGGATAAAAAGGCTGTGGGGCGTGCCGCAGGGTGCGCCCCACAGTCTTTGCTTATACGATCTCGTTTTTGGGGATCACCAGAGGATAGGTCTCGTGGCCCATCAGCATCCGGCCCGGATTGATCCGGACGTTCTTATCGGCGATGACATGGCGCAGTGTGGCGCCGGGCTGGACGGCGGTGCGCTGCATCAGGATACAGTTTTCCACCACCGCTCCCTTTTCCACCCGGACGCCTCGGGAGAGGATGGAGTTGATGACGGTACCCTCCACGATGCTGCCGTCGGATACCAGAGAGTTCATCGAGCGGGCCTCCGGTCCGTAGTACACCGAGGGGTTGGCCTGGTCCTTGGTGCGGATGGGCCGGTCGGTGCGGAAGAGGGAGGAGCGGACGGCGGGGTCCAGCAGCTCCATGCTCCGGGCGTAATAGCCCACCACGGTCTGGATCTGGGCGGCGTAGCCGTCAAAGAGGAAGGTGCGCACATCCAGCCGGGTATTGTTTTGCAGCACCCCCTGACTGAAGGAAGGCACGTCGTGGGAGGCGCACTGGTCCACCAGCGTCAGCAGCAGGGACTTGGAGAGGATATAGGTCTCCAGACCGGCCTGCCCTGTGGGGGCGGCGGGGCCTACCTCCACATCGGTGACCCGCCCTTCGGCATCGGTGGTGAAGAAGGTGGTCAGCCGGGGGTCTGCCGTGGTTTTGGAAGCGGTAACGGCGGTGATGTCGGCGTGGGTGGCAAGGTGGCGTTCAAAGGCCTCGGCAATGGGCAGGTTGGCTGCCAAATCGCCGGAGGAGAGGATCACATAGTCCTGCCGGATGTCCTGAAGGTAGGAGTAGACCCCGGCAAGAGCGTCCATCCGGCCCTGATAACGGTTGCCGTGATGCTTGCCCGAGAAGCTGAAGGGGGGCAGGATGCGCAGTCCGCCCCGTTTGCGGCTTAGATCCCAGTCCTTTCCGGAGCCCACATGGTCCAGCAGGGACTGGTAGGAGTTATAGACGATGATGCCCACATCGCTGACGCCGGCATTGACCAGGTTGGAAAGGGCAAAATCGATGAGCCTGTACCGGCCGCCGTAGGGCACCGAGCAGGCGTTGCGGATACGGGTCAGCTCCCGCAGTTCGGGACTTTCCCGATAGGCGAAAATGATGCCGTGAAGGTCGTTCATGCCATCACCCCCTTCACATTTCTCGTGATCATGGCGCCGCTTGCCACCTGGGCGCCGTCGCCCACCTTCAGGTCCTGGGCCACCACGGCGATGCCCCAGTCCTCCTCATCGGTCCTGTCGCCGCCCACATGGGCATCCTCCCCGATGACGGAGCGCTCGGCCACGATGGCGTATTCCACCACGGCGCCTTTCTTTACCACTGCGCCGGGCATGAGGATGGAGTAACGGACGGTGGCGCCCTCCTCCACGGTCACAGAGTGGAAAAGGACGGAGTGGTCCACCGTTCCGTAGATCTCATCGCCGCTGGTGACCAGGGAGTGGGTGATCTCCGCTTTTCCGCCGGTGAAATGGGGCGGCCGGGCCGAGACCCGGGCGTAGATGGGCCAGTCGGGGTCATCGATATCCAAAGAGCCGTTGGGGGCCAGCATATCCATGTTGGCGTTCCACAGCGAGTCGATGGTGCCCACGTCCTTCCAGTAGCCCCGGAAGCGGTAGGCGGTCATGACCTCCCCGGCGGCCAGCATGGCGGGAATGACGTTTTTGCCGAAGTCGTTGCTGCTCTTTTCGTCCTTCTCGTCTGCGATCAGATAGTCCCGCAGCTTGCTCCAGGTGAAGATATAGATGCCCATGGAGGCCAGATTGCTCTTGGGCTTTTTGGGCTTCTCTTCAAACTCATAGACGTTGTCGTTTTCATCCACGTTCATGATACCGAAGCGAGAGGCCTCCTCCAAGGGGACCTCCATCACCGAGATGGTGCAGGCCGCCCCCGCCGCCTTATGGCGGGCCAGCATCTGGGAATAGTCCATTTTGTAGATATGGTCCCCCGACAAAATCAGGACGTATTCAGGGTCGTACTGCTCCAGAAAGTCCAGATTCTGATAGATGGCGTTGGCGGTGCCCTTGTACCAGCTGCCCTTCTCGTCCTCCTGAACATAGGGGGGGAGCACATGGACCCCGCCGTCGGACACGTCCAGGTCCCAAGGCAGGCCGGAGCCTATGTATGCGTTCAGCTCCTGGGGTTTGTACTGGGTCAGTACGCCCACGGTGTCAATGCCCGAGTTGACGCAGTTGGAAAGGGGGAAGTCGATGATGCGGTATTTGCCCCCAAAGGGGACGGCCGGTTTGGCCACCTTACTGGTCAGGGCCTTCAACCGGCTGCCCTGGCCGCCGGCCAGCAGCATGGCAACACATTCCTTTTTCACGTTTCGATCACCTCGATGATTGATAAGAGCGGGGAAACAACGATAACAAGCAGACAGGTGTCTGGATTGCTTCATGGGGGGAGGCGGGAGAGTGGTATGTGCGCTCCGCCTTCCGACAAAAGACGGCTTACTTTTTTGTTCCTTTTCCCACGGCCTTCTTTGCCGGGGCTTTCTTCTTCTCCTCCCCGGCGGCCCTGGGCTTGCGGGTGGGGTTCTTTCTGGCGCAGCGCAGGATGACGCCCGCCATGGGGGGCAGGTCCACCTGAATGGACTGCTCCTGGTCATGGCAGGGGACCGGTTCGCTGGCGATCAGCCCTTTGTTTCCAAGGCCGCTGCCGCCGAAGGCGGCGTCATCGGAGTTGAGGAGCACCTGATACTTTCCCCCCGCAGGGACCCCCACCCGGTAGCCGTTCCGGTGGACGGGGGAGAAGTTGATAAGGACCACCAGAAAGTTCCCGGCCTTGTCCCGGCGGAGGAAGGAGACGGTATTGGCCCCGGCGTCATCGGCTTCCAGCCACTGGAAGCCCTGCCAGTCAAAGTCCTCCTCCCACAGCTCCCTGCGGGCCAGATAGAGGTTGTTGGCGGCGGAGAAGAAGGCCTTCATATCCCGGTTTTCCTGATTTTGCTCCAGCAGGTGCCAGTCCAGAGAGTGTTCGTAATGCCACTCGTTCCACTGGCCGAATTCGCTGCCCATCATCATCAGCTTTTTGCCCGGATGGGTGAGCATATAGGTGTAAAAGGCCCGGACGCCGGCAAATTTTCCGGTGTATTCTCCGGGGATCTTGTTAAGGAGGGAGCCTTTCATGTGGACCACCTCGTCGTGGCTCATGGGGAGGACGAAGTTTTCCGAGAAGGCGTACATGAAGGAGAAGGTCAGGTCCCGGTGGTTGTATTGCCGGAAGTAGGGGTCCAGCTTGATGTAATGGGTCACGTCGTTCATCCAGCCCATGTTCCACTTCAGGTTGAAGCCCAGACCGCCGTCCAGCCCGCCCTTGCCCACAGGCTTGGTCACGTTGGGCCAGGCGGTGGACTCCTCGGCGATCATCAGCGTATCCGGGTGGGCGGCGAAGACGGCGGTGTTCAATTCCTGAAGAAAGCTGACCGCCTCCAGATTTTCGTGGCCGCCAAAGACGTTGGGGACCCATTCACCCTCCTGACGGTTGTAGTCCAGATAGAGCATGGAGGCCACCGCATCCACCCGCAGGCCGTCAATATGATACTGCTCCAGCCAGAACAGAGCGGAGGAGAGGAGGAAGGAGCGGACCTCATTTTTCCCATAGTCAAAGACCATGGTGCCCCACTCTTTATGCTCCCCTTTCCGGGGGTCGGCGTACTCGTAGCAGGGCTGGCCGTCAAATTGATAAAGGCCAAAGCCGTCCTTGGGGAAGTGGGAGGGCACCCAGTCCAAAATCACCCCAATGCCGGCCTGATGCAGCTGGTCCACCAGATACATAAAGTCGTGGGGGGTGCCGAAACGGCTGGTGGCGGCAAAGTAGCCGGTACACTGATAGCCCCAGGACATATCCAGCGGGTGCTCGGTGACGGGCATCAGCTCCACATGGGTGAAGCCCATCTCTTTCACATAGGGCACCAGATACTCCGCCATGTCCCGGTAGGAGAGAAATTCATCCGCTCCGGTGCGCCGCCAGGAACCCAGATGGACCTCATAAATATTGAGGGGGGAGGTGTAGACCGGGTTGGCCTTTCGCCATTCCAGCCATTTTTCATCGCCCCAGCCGTAGCCGCTCAGGTCGTA
Organism: uncultured Pseudoflavonifractor sp.; assembly: GCA_947565875.1. Taxonomy (GTDB): domain Bacteria; phylum Bacillota; class Clostridia; order Oscillospirales; family Oscillospiraceae; genus Vermiculatibacterium. The sequence goes on along the minus strand of CANOHR010000002.1, from coordinate 610 downwards.
GACCTTGGAGGCGTTCCCCGGCCGGGTCTCGGCATGGAAGGCAAAGGGGTCGGCCTTGGCCAGCACCCGGCCGTCGGCGGTGTGGACGGCGTACTTATATGCGGCATAGCGGTCCAGCCCGGGCACGAAGCCCTCCCAGACGCCGGCGCCGATGGGAGCCATGGGGCAGGCCTCCTCCGCCCAGCCGTTGAAATCCCCCATGATATGGACCGCTCCGGCATGGGGAGCCCAGACCCGGAAAACATAGCCCTCCCGGCCGCCCCGGGTCGCCGGGTGGCAGCCCAGAAAGTCGTGGAGACGGGTGGCGCGGCCTGCGGTAAAGGCATCCAGAGGAGACGGGGCGGGGGAGATTTTTTTGGTTGGCATGAGATGACCTCCATGGAAATTGGTAAAAAATAACAAATTAAAGGAAGGAAGAAAAAGGGAACTATAAAACATACACAAAAAGAAGGGAAAACTTTAGGTGATTTGTATAAATTATACAACCAAACGGGGGAAAGGTCAAGGACAGAATGGTCAGGCCCTCATTTTTTTGTTGGCAGTTTCAGTGGGAGGGGAGGAACGGCCCAAAAAGCACAAAAACAGCCTTTTTCATTTTTGTGTTGTTGAG
>CANOHR010000001.1 GCA_947565875.1 uncultured Pseudoflavonifractor sp. | reverse complement strand
GAGGCTCCCGACGACAGCACCTTCGTGGTCACCCTGACCTACGACTGCCCCTACTTCCTGGAGATCTGCGCCTTCCCCGCCGCCTTCCCTGTCCGGGAGGACGTGGTGAGCGCCGATCCCGACGGCTGGACCCACAATGTGGAGACCTACCTGTCCAACGGCGCTTACAAGCTGGCCCAGTGGGACCACAACAGCCAGATCATCATGGCCAAGAACGAGAACTACTATGATTTCGACAAGCTGGGCCCCGACACCATCACCTTCAAGCTGATGGACGACAACAACGCCATGCTGACCGGCTTCAACTCCGGCGAGCTGGACTTCATCGAGGATATGCCCGTGGACGAGATCCCCTCTCTGCTCAGCAGCGGCGATCTGCGGATCGTGCCCTACATCGGCACCTACTACGTCTGCTACAACGTGGAGAAGGCTCCCTTTGACGATCCTAAGGTCCGTCAGGCCTTCACCCTGGCCATCGACGCCCAGTATATCGTGGAGAACGTGACTCAGACCGGTCAGGTCCCCGCCTCCGGCTTTGTGCCCTCCGGCGTGGCCGGCGCGGACGGCGACTTCCGCACCGAGGGCGGCGACTACTGGACTCCTGCCACCGACGACGCCCAGTATGAGAAGAACTGCGAGCAGGCCCGTCAGCTTCTGGCTGAGGCCGGCTATCCCAACGGCGAGGGCTTCCCCACCGTCACCTACCTCTACAACACCTCCGACAACCACAAGAAGATCGGTGAGGCCCTGCAGCAGCAGTGGCAGACCGCTCTGGGCGTGGAGGTCAAGCTGGAGAACCAGGAGTGGGCTGCCTTCCTGGAGAACCGTAAGGACGGCGAGTATCAGATCGCCCGGAACGGCTGGATCGCTGACTATAACGATCCCATTTCCTTCCTGGATATGTGGCTCACCGGCGGCGGCAACAACGACGCTCAGTACAGCAATCCTGACTACGACGCCGCCATCAACGAGGCCAAGTCCACCGCCGATCCCGCTGCCCGTATGGCCGCCATGCACAAGGCTGAGGACATTATCATGGGTCAGGATTGGGCTCTGGGCCCCATCTACTTCTACACCCAGAAGTATATGCTCAACACCGACGTGAAGGGTATGTACTACACCCCCCTGGGCTACTTCTTCTTTGACCGCTGCACGAAGTAATCAAAGAAACATGCTGAGGAGCGGCTGCCGTAAGGCAGCCGCTCCTTTTTGTTGTTTGTGGAGGAAATGAAAACTTCGCGGGGCGCGCCGTTCCCAGGTGGGCCGGTTTGGAACCGGCCCCTACAAAATGATCCCACCTTTCGTAGGGCGCGGCATCCTTGACGCGCCGGAACCATGGGGGTGACCATCGGCGGTGCATCCGGGAGGCCGCGCCCTACGGTCCTGCCAGGGGCATTCCATTCCTGCCCGGGCGCACATTGTGTGCCCGCCAAGGCATGGCGCCACCCCGATAATTTTTAATTTCTTTTTTTAAAATGGTGTGTTATAATAAAGCCACCAAAGGAGGGTGATGGCAATGGCGGAACTCTATATTACCATTGGTCGACAGTTTGGCAGCGGAGGCCGGGAGATCGGGAAAAAGGTGGCCCAGGCCCTGAACATTCCCTACTACGATAAAGAAATTCTGGCAGTGGCCGCCCAGGAGAGCGGCCTGAGTCATGAGTTTTTGAAGAGTTATGATGAAAAGCCCACCAACAGCTTCCTTTACTCTCTGGTCATGGGCCAGCAGCGCCTTTCCCCCGGCATGGCGGGGAATACGGTGGAGCAGCTGGCCGCTAACGCTCAACGGGAGGCGGTACTGTCGGTGGCGGCCAAGGGAAGCTGCGTGATCGTAGGCCGCTGCGCCGACTATATTCTCCGGGATAAGCCCGGACTGGTGCGGGTATTTGTCTGCGCCGGCCATGACGCCCGTCTACAGCGGGTGGTTCGCCGGGACGGCGTCGGTGAGAAGGAGGCGGAGGAGAAGCTGCGGAAGATGGACAAGACCCGCGCTTCCTATTATAGCTTCCACACCGACCGGAAATGGGGCGCCGCCGAGAGTTACGACCTGTGCGTTAGTTCCTCCCTTCATGGGGTGGACGCGGCGGTCCGGGTGATCCTGGAGTATTGCAAAGGCGAATAAGAAAACCGGAGAAGCTCCCGCCTGTGGGCGGGAGCTTCCTTTTGCATGTCAATATGAATATTATTCATATTGACATGCAAAAGGGTATATAAAAGAAACGAGAAAAACAATTGAAGGCAAAAGATGGAAAGGATTTTTGTGGATAATGACGATGAAATTAGGGTTGTATTTTATAAACTAAATATGTATAATTATGCATATCCCCAAGAGGAAAAGGAGTGCATGAACATGAAACACCTGACTACGAAAAAGATTCTGGCTCTGGGCCTTGGCGCCGCTATGAGCCTTTCCCTTTTTACCGGCTGCGGCGGACGAAGCGGGGAGACCAAGGCGCCCTCCTCCCAAAGTTCCGCGCCGGAGGAAAAGGAGGCCGCAGACTACGGCGGGATGACCATTGATGAGTTAAAGCCTCTTCTTCAGACGGTAAACGAGGGGAAGCTGACCATGGTCACCAGTCCTGACTTTGCCCCCGCTGAGTTTTATGTGATCGGAGATGACGGGACCCCTACCCTGGCGGGAATGGATATTGCTTTGGCCGGATACATTGCCGGCTACCTGGGCCTGGAACTGGAGATCGTGCCCATTGACTTTGACGGCGTGTTGATGGAGATCCAGAACAAGGCCGCCGACATCGCCCTGGCGGGTCTTGCCGCCGATCCCAAGCGGACGGGTATCATGGACTTTACCGTTCCCTACGAGGTAGACCCGGAGAGCAACCAGTGCTTTATCTGTCTGGAGGAGGACAAGGACAACTTCCCCAGCCTGGAGGCCACCAGCGACCCTCAGTACCAGATCGGCGCTCAGATCGGTTCCATCCAGTCGGACTTTGCCGATCAGTTCAGCCCCAACGCGGAAATTATCCGGTTGGGAAAGGTCACCGACATTATCAATGAACTTCTTGCCGGTAAGCTGGACGGGGCCTACATGTCCATGGATACCGCCGAGGCTTACCACTCCACCTATCCCCAGATCGCTATCGTGCTGGACGTTCCCAACGACTTTGCCGGCACTTGTGCCGGGGTAGTCAAGGACAATCCGGCCCTTCTGGCGGCGGTAAACCTGGCTATTGAGTCTGCGGTGGACCAGGGTCTGGTAGCTCAGTATAAGGAAAAGGCCATGGAGCAGGCCACCGGAAACATTTATGAGGGGCTGTTGGATGCCCAGGGAAATACCCAGGAATAAAAAATATAGAATATGCAAGCAAGTATTCATGTCTGATATATAAAGTTGATCGTTTATCACAGAAAAGATAGACAGTAGTCCTGCATTTTGTATAGTATAACTGAGAAAAAAGGGTTGCATCCCCACTCTCTCATGCGTATAATTATACATACATCCAAGAGGAAAGGAAGCATTGGAAATGAAAAATTGGAAGAAGATCGGGGCTCTGGCCCTGGCCACCGTTATGAGTCTGTCCCTGCTCACCGCCTGCGGCGGTGGAGCCGACACCACCCCTGCTCCTGAGAGCGCCGCTCCCGTGGAGAGCGGTCCGGTGGAAAAGGACTACAATGAGATGACCATCGAGGAGTTGAAGCCCCTTCTCAAGACCGTCACCGACGGCAAGCTCACCGTGGCTACCAGCCCCGACTTTGCCCCTTACGAGTTCTACGCCATTGATGAGGCCGGGGATCCCCACATTGCCGGCTTTGACATGGGCCTTGCCCAGTATGTGGCCGATTATCTGGGCCTGGAACTGGAGATCGTGCCCATCGACTTTGACGGCGTACTGATGGAGCTTCAGAACAAGTCCTCCGACCTGGGCATGGCGGGCCTCTCCCCCGACCCCAAGCGGGATGGCATCATGGACTTTTCCGAGATCTATTATCTGGGCGGCCAGTCCTTCTGCTGCTTGGAGTCCAACAAGGACCTGTTCCCGGATCTGGCCTCCACCAACAAGCCTGAGTATGAGATCGGCGCCCAGACCGGCTCCATCCAGGTGGACCTGATGCAGACCAACAGCCCCGACTCCACCCAGGTCCAGCTGGCCAAGGTCACCGACATCATTGCCGAGCTTCTGGCGGGCAAGCTGGACGGCGCTTACATCGAGACCGCCGTAGCCGAGAGCTACAAGACCAACTACCCCGACCTCTGCGTGGCGCTGGATGTGCCCTATGAGGCGGCCGCCGGCTCCGCCATCGGCGTACAGAAGGACAATCCCGCCCTTCTGGCGGCGGTGAACCTGGCGGTGAAGGCCGCCATGGAAGACGGCAGCATGGACAAGTTCGTGGCCGAGGCCAACGAGCTGGCCTCCGGCAATGTGTACGAGGGCCTGCTGGACGCCGACGGCAAGACCCAGGACTAAAGCCTGAAGGATGCTTGTTTCCGATCCCTCCCCTGCCCATCCGGGGAGGGATCGGCTTATTCCGGCTTGGAAGCGAAAGGAGAAAGCCGCCCATGATCAAACTCGATAATTTTCCCAGGATCCTACCCTTTTTACAGATGTTTAAGGAGGGCGTCGGCGTTACCGTTCTGCTCTCTCTGTGTACTGTACTCATCGGCTTTGCCCTGGCCCTGGTGCTGGCGGTGATGCGCATGAGCAATTTCCGCCCCTTCCTCATGCTCTCCCACGCCTTTCCCAAGGTCTTTGGCTTTTTTGAGCGGGACAGGGAGGGGATGAAGCTGGATTCCGGTCTTCTTTACCATGTGGGCCGCTTCAATCCCTTCAGCTTTTTAGCCACCGCCTATGTGGAGATCATCCGCTCCACCCCCGTTCTGGTCCAGATCTGGATCATCTACTACGGCGTCTTCAACGCCATTAAGCTGCCCACCTTCAAGCTCTTTGGCTTTATCGCCTTCAACCGGTTTTTCCCCGGCGCCATGACCCTGGGCATCAACTCAGCGGCCTATCTGTGCGAGATCATCCGCTCCGGAATGCAGTCGGTGGACGGGGGCCAGACCGAGGCGGCCCGGTCCTTGGGCCTCAAGCAGCTTCAGAACCTGCGTTACATCATCATGCCCCAGGCTCTGAAGAACATCCTGCCCGCCATTGCCAACGAGTTCGTCACCATTATCAAGGAGTCCGCCATCGTCTGGACCATCGGCGTAGCCGACATTATGGCCGCTGTCAACGCGGTAAAGGGAGCCACCTACATTATTATGGAGCCGCTGATCGTGGCCGCGGGGATCTACTTCTGTTTGTGCTTCCCCACCAGCAAGCTCATCGCCTATGTAGAGAGGAGGATGCGCCGTGGCGACGTCCGGTAAGATCATCGAGGTCAAGGACCTGAAGAAGTATTATAACCGGGGGGCCATCAAGGCCCTGGATGGAGTCACTGTGGACATCAACCGGGGGGATGTGGTGGTGGTCATCGGCCCCTCCGGCTCGGGAAAGTCCACCTTTCTCCGCTCCCTCAACCTGCTGGAGGACCCCACCGCCGGCTCTATCCTCTTTGAGGGGATCGACATTACGAAAAAGAAGTATGCCAAAATGGAGGATTCCACCGGACGCACCGTCACGGTGAAGGTGGATATCGACCAGCACCGCCAGAAGATGGGCATGGTCTTCCAGCACTTTAATCTCTTCCCCCACATGACCATTCTGGACAACATGACCCTGGCCCCCATCAAGGTCAAGGGCATGAGCAAAAAGGAGGCCGAGGAAAAGGCCCTCAGTCTTCTGGACCGGGTGGGGCTGAAGGACCGGGCGGGGGCCTACCCCATCCAGCTTTCCGGCGGGCAGAAGCAGCGGGTAGCCATTGTCCGGGCTCTCTGTATGGAGCCTGACGTCATGCTCTTCGACGAGCCCACCTCCGCGCTGGATCCCGAGATGGTGGGAGAGGTGCTGGACGTCATGAAGGGTCTTGCCAAGGAGGGTATGACCATGGTGGTGGTGACCCATGAGATGGGCTTTGCCCGTGAGGTGGGCAACCGTGTCCTCTTTATGGACGGGGGCCAGCTTTTGGAGGAGGGCACTCCCACCGACATCTTTGAACATCCCAAGCACCCCAGGCTTCAGGATTTCCTCAGCAAGGTGCTGTAAAGGGCGTGCCGAGGGCGTCACGCCCTACAGGAAAAGGGACACCAAAATATATTTTGTAGGGCGCGACGCCTCGGCGCGCCCTGGGTGCGGGATCACCCACCCAACAGAGGCGTATTCTTTGCAGAGACGGTTCATGAACCGTCCAATTTCCAAAGGAGTGTTTCCCTATGGATAAAAACAAGCAGCTTGCCCTTGACGCCATCGACGCCAAGGCTGCTCTGGTGGCAGAGGTCTCCGACGCCGTCTGGGGATATGCCGAGCTTTCCCTGATGGAATTCAAGTCGGCGGAAAAGTTTTGCGCTGTCCTGGAGAAGGAGGGCTTCGCGGTGGAAAAGGGGATCTGCAATATCCCCACCGCCTTTGCCGCCTCCTTTGGAAGCGGCAAGCCCCACATCGGCATCCTGGCCGAGTACGACGCCCTCTCGGGCCTGTCCCAAAAGGCGGGAGGCCTTCAGAAGGAGGAGGTGGAGGCGGGAGGCTGCGGTCACGGCTGCGGCCACAACATGCTGGGTGCCGGAGCCCTGGCTGCCATTCTGGGGCTGAAGGCCTATCTGGAAGAGACCCACACCCCCGGCACCGTTACCCTCTACGGCTGTCCCGGCGAAGAGGGGGGCGCCGCCAAGGCCTTTATGGCGAGGGACGGCCTGTGGAAGAGCCTGGACGCCGCCATCACCTGGCACCCCTCCGATGGAAACGAGGTAGAGACCGGCTCCTCCAACTCCTGCATTCAGACCCAGTATGTCTTCCACGGCATCGCCTCCCACGCCGCCGGAGACCCGGAGATGGGCCGCAGCGCCCTGGACGCGGTGGAACTGATGAACGTGGGGGTCCAGTTCCTCCGGGAGCATATGTCCTCTAAGGCCCGGATCCACTACGCCATCACCGACGCCGGCGGACGGAGCCCCAACGTGGTCCAGCCCAAGGCCAGCGTTCTCTATATGGTCCGCTCCAACCATGTCTCTGAAGCGGTGGAACTTCAGAAGCGGGTGGACGACATTGCCAAGGGCGCCGCCCTTATGACGGGGACCACCTTTGAAAAGAAGTTTATTGACGGCCTGGCCGACACGGTCCCCAATCACACCCTGGAAAGCGTCCTTTACGAAAACTTTCAGGCCATTGGCGTTCCCACCTATACCGACGAGGAGTATGCCTACATCGACGCCCTGGGCAAGACCTATCCCGGCGGTGATACCTTTCTCCCCGGTACGGGAGCCAAGAACGACCCCGCCATTGCCGAAGAGGTAAAGGCCCTTCGGAAAAAGAGCGGCCACGCCATCAACGACTTTCTTCTGCCTCTCTACCAGGGGGAGGCATTTGAGCCCGGCTCCACCGACGTGGGGGATGTAAGCTGGCTCACCCCCACCGCCCAGGTCCATGTGGCAGTGTTTGCCAACGGCGCCCCCGGCCACAGCTGGCAGAACGTATCGGTAGGCGGCACCTCCATCGGTCACAAGGCCGCGGTCCATGCCGGAAAGGTCATGGCTTTGGGGGCTATCGATCTTCTGGAGAAGCCGGAGCTTCTTCAAAAGGCCCGGGCGGAGTTTGAAAAAGCCACCGCCGAAGGCTACACCTGCCCCACCCCCGCCGACGCGGTCCCGGTGGTGCCCGACTGATTTTTCAAAGTGGTGCCCGGAGTTTTTGACCAGCTACTTTATATAAGTGCCGGTCCAAGGACTCCGGGCCTTTTCGTCTTACCGCGGGGATCCTGAAATGGTATAATTTTTTGGCAAAAACAGAAAGGGGAACCCCTATGATCCATCTTCTTTTGGTCATGATCTATTTGTCCTTTATCAGTCTGGGCCTGCCCGACGCCCTTTTGGGCGCGGCCTGGCCCACCATGTATCCCCAGTTTGGGGTGCCGGTGTCCTACGCCGGGGCCATTTCCATGATCATCTCCCTGGGGACCATTGTGTCCAGTCTCCAAAGCGACCGGCTGACCCACCGCTTTGGGCCGGGAAAGGTCACCGCTGTCAGCGTGGGACTTACCGCGGCGGCTCTTTGGGGCTTTTCCGTCAGCGGCTCCTTCTGGATGCTCTGCCTGTGGGCCATCCCCTACGGGCTGGGGGCCGGAAGCGTGGACGCCGCCCTTAATAACTATGTGGCCCTCCATTACGCCAGCCGCCATATGAGTTGGCTTCACTGTATGTGGGGGATCGGAGCCACCACAGGGCCTTATATCATGGGCTGGGCCCTCACCGGAGGCCTGGGGTGGAATATGGGCTACCGGATCATCGCCCTTGTTCAGATCTTTCTTACCGCACTGCTGGTGTTTACCCTTCCCCTGTGGAAAGGAAAAGGAGAGGAGAGGGCCGAGGGAAAGGAAAACGGGGCGGACCGGCCCATTTCTCTGAAAGAGATCTTTGCCATCCCCGGAGTTCGGGCGATCATCGCCATATTTTTTTGCTATTGCGCTTTGGAGTCGGGAGCGGGCCTTTGGGCGGGAAGCTACCTGACCCTGGAGTGGGGCGTGGAGGCGGAGCGGGCGGCGGGCTACGCGGGAATGTTTTATCTGGGCATTACCCTGGGCCGGGCGGTGGCCGGCTTCATCACCTTTAAGCTGGGGGACCACCAGATGATCCGGCTGGGCCAGGTTATCATCCTGGTGGGAGCCGCCGCCTTGCTGATCCCGGTGGGGCCGGGGATGGCGGTGGTGGGTCTTGTTTTGGTAGGGCTGGGCTGTGCCCCCATTTATCCCAGCATTATTCACTCCACCCCCGCCTTCTTCGGCGCGGAGCGGAGCCAGGCCATCATCGGGGTCCAGATGGCAAGCGCCTATGTGGGCTCCTGCCTGATGCCTCCCCTATTTGGGGTGCTGGCGAACCATGTGGGGGCGGGGCTGCTGCCCTTTTTCCTGCTGGCGCTGCTGGCCCTGATGGCCTTTGGACATGAGAGGCTTTTAAAGAGAACTGTATGATCGCTGCCGGTATCGGCGCTATAATGAGGCACCAGACAGGGCGGCGGGCCAGGGCGTCCCGCCCTACGGTCTTAATAAACGCAGGCGTCGGATATCATCCGCCCGGTCTTTGGCCCTGTACTGCCCTAAAAATAAAATAGACGCTGAAAAAGCTCCCCGCCAACGGCGGGGAGCTTTTTCATGATCTGATCTTATTTTACCGCAATGCACTCGATCTCCACCAAAGCCCCCAGGGGAAGGGCGGCTACCTGAAAGCAGGACCGGGCGGGGACCTCTCCCTGGAAAAATTGGGCGTAGACGCCGTTGAAGGCGGCAAAATCTCCAATGTCCGCCAGGAAGCAGGTGGTCTTGGCTACGTCGCCGTAGTCCATGCCCGCCTCACGCAAAACGGCTCCGATGTTTTCCAGGGCCTGTCGGGCCTGGGCCTCAACGCCTCCCTCGGCCAGCTTGCCGGTGGTGGGGACAAGCCCCAGTTGGCCGGAGGTGTAGAGAGTATTGCCGCACAGCTTGGCCTGGCAATAGGGGCCTACCGCTGCGGGGGCTACGGAAGTGGCAATGGTCTTATTCATCCCAGGGTCCTCCCTTATTTCTTCTTGCTGGCTTCCCGCATCCGGGCGCTATGGTCCAGGATGCGCTTGCGGAGGCGGAGGTTTTCCGGGGTACACTCCAAAAGCTCGTCGTCGGCCAGGAACTCCAGGTCCTGTTCCAGACTCATCTGGCGGGGGGGTACCAGCCGGAGAGCGTCGTCGGAGCCGGAAGCCCGCATGTTGGTCAGCTGCTTTTTCTTACAGACGTTTACCGAAATGTCCTCCTGCTTGGGGCACTCGCCCACGATCATGCCCGCGTAGACGGGGGTGCCCGCCCCGATAAAGAGGGCGCCCCGCTCCTGGGCGTTGAAGAGGCCGTAGGTCACCGCCTCGCCCGTTTCAAAGGCCACCAGGCTCCCGGTATTCCGCCGGGCGATCTCCCCCTTCATGGGAGCGTACTCTTCAAAGACAGAGGCCATGATGCCCTCTCCCTTGGTGGCGGTCAAAAACTCATTGCGGTAGCCGAAAAGGCCCCGGGAGGGAACCAGGAACTGGACCTTCATCCGGTCGCCCACGGGGGTCATGTCCAGCATGTCCCCCTTCCGCTTACCGATGGCCTCAATGACGCTGCCTACGCAGTCGGCGGGCACGTCTACCACCAGGCGCTCGATGGGCTCGCACTTCTTGCCGTCGATCTCCTGGAAAAGGACCCGGGGGGGAGAGACCTGAAACTCATAGCCCTCCCGGCGCATGGTCTCCATAAGGATAGAAAGGCTCATCTCTCCCCGACCGGCTACGTTAAAGGAGTCGGTGGAGTTTTCCACCTCGCTTACCCGGAGGGACACGTCCTTCAGCGTCTCCCGGAACAGCCGCTCCCGAAGCTGCCGGGAGGTGACGAACTTGCCTTCCCGCCCGGCGAAGGGGGAGTCGTTCACCGAGAAGGTCATCTCCATGGTGGGAGCGGAGATCTTTACAAACTCGATGGGTTCCACGGCAGAGGGAGCGCAGATGGTGTCGCCGATGGTGATATCTCCAATGCCGCTCATGGCAATAATGTTACCGGCGGAAGCCTCGGCAGTGGGGACCTTCCCCAGTCCGTCAAACTGGTAGATAGCGGTGGCCTTGGCCTTCTGGGGAGGAGAGTCGGGAGAGTGGAAGTTGCATACCGCGATCTCATCGTTCTGACGGATAACGCCCCTCTCGATCCGGCCCACGGCGATCCGGCCCACGAACTCGTTGTAGTCAATGGAACTCACCAGCATCTGGAAGGGGGCGCTGTCGTCTGCCTCGGGGGCGGGGATATAGTCCAGAATGGTGTCGAAGAGGGGGGTCAGATCGGTGCCGGGGGCGTCGGGGGAGTAGCTGGCGGTCCCTTGCCGACCGGAGCAGAAGAGCATGGGAGAGTCCAGCTGCTCGTCGGTAGCGTCCAGGTCCAGCAAAAGCTCCAAAACTTCATCCACTACCTCGTGGATCCGCTGGTCGGGCCGGTCGATCTTGTTGACCACCACAATGACCCGGTGGCCCAGCTCCAAAGCGCGGCTCAGTACGAACCGGGTCTGGGGCATGGGGCCCTCGGCGGCGTCCACCAAAAGGATGACGCCGTTGACCATCTTCAGGATCCGCTCCACCTCACCGCCAAAGTCGGCGTGGCCCGGGGTGTCCACAATATTGATCTTGGTGTCCTTATAGTGAACGGCGGTATTTTTGGCCAGGATGGTAATGCCCCTCTCCCGCTCCAGGTCCCCTGAGTCCATGACCCGGTCCACGGTAGCCTGGTTTTCCCGGTAAATACCACCCTGCTTGAGCATCTCGTCCACCAGCGTAGTCTTGCCGTGATCTACGTGGGCAATGATGGCTACGTTGCGTAGTTTCTCGTTCTGCAAATTCACGCACCTCAAATCTTTTGTGATCCAAAATAGAAAAATCTTTACACAAGCTGGTATTATACACTTTGATCTGTGGAAAATCAACGGTTTTATACACAAAAAGAAGAACGGAACGTATTTTTGTTTGCAAAAATACGTTCCGTTATGGATCCCGGACAGATCAGGCCAACAGGCCGTGAGCCCTCAGGGTGGTCACCAAAGCGGCGGCGTCCCCGTCGTAGAGCCGCTGGACCAGCACCTCGGCCAAGTCCCAGCCATACTCTTCTTTAGTAAAGGCGGGGGTGTAGGTGGCCACATCGTTCTCTTTGGACACCAGCACCGAACCCTTTTCCTGGAGCCGGGTCAGCAGGGAACGGACGGTGGTGCGCTCCCAGTCCCGGCGTTCCTTCAGGGTGATCTGCAAATCTTTGGCGGTCATAGCCGTACCTGTGTCCCAAAGGGCCTCCATCACGGAGAGTTCCGCTTCGGAAATGCGGCGGCTGGCGTAATCAGACATATACGACCCCTCGATTCCTCATTTTATGTGTCTATCATACTTTAGAATAACCGATTTCCTGAAAAATGTCAAGATAAAGGCAAAGTTTGAAGGAGGTTTTTAAAAAAGACCTCTTTGGGCACTCAAGCCATCTCCAGTCCCTCCAGCCGCCGCCGCAAAAGATCCAAGGCGTGGCTGGCGGAGGTATAACGGATCCGCTGTCGGCTCCCTGCGGCGTGGATCACCCGAACATAAGTCTCTCCCTGTCCTGCCACGGCTATGTAGACAAGCCCCACAGGGTTTCCTCTCTCGTCGGGATCGGGGCCCGCCACTCCGGTAACGGCCAGGGCCAGGTCAGAGCCTGTAAGGGTCCGCACCCCCTCGGCCATGGCCCGTGCCGCAGGCTCGGAGACGGCGCCGTACTGAAACAAAAGGTCGTTGGGGACAGCCAGTACGTCGTGCTTTACCTGGCTCCAATAGCTGACAACGCCTCCCTTAAAAGCTGCCGAGGCCCCGGAAAGATCGGTAAACCGCTGGGCCAGCAGTCCTCCCGTACAGCTTTCCGCCACCGAGACGGTAAGTTCCTTTTCCTTCAGCAGTTCCAGGCATACATGTTCCAGAGAGGGAACGTCCACACCGTAGATCAGATCCCCAAAGCGCTTGCGCAGGGCGGCCTCTGCCGGGGCGATCAGAGCCTGGGCCGTCTCCGCCGTCTCCGCCTTGGCAGTAAGGCGCAGTTCCACCTCCCCCTCCTTGGCGTAGGGGGCCAGAGTGGGATTCCTCATGGCGTTCATTTGATCCCGAAGCTGGGCTTCTACAGCGGATTCCCCCATGCCGAAGATCCGCAGGGTCCGGCTGACGATTGCCCCTTCGGTACAGTCCTGTAGGAAGGGGACCGCCCGTTCCCGGAACATGGGGCCGCACTCGCTGGGGGGACCGGGGAGCATAATGACGCGCACACCGTCCGCCTCAAAGCCGCAGCCGGGAGCGGTGCCCCAGTCGTTCTGAAAGGGGACGCAGCCTTCGGGAAGGAAGGCCTGCTGGTAGTTATTTTCCGTCATGGTCCCGCTTTCGGGGTGCAGCTTGCGAAAATAGGCTTCCAGGCGCAGGGCGGCCTCCCGGTTGTAAACCAGCTTTTTCCCAAAGCATTCCGCAAGTACGTTCTTGGTCAGATCATCACAGGTGGGCCCCAGCCCCCCGGTGGTTATGATAAGGTCGGAGCGCTTCCGGGCGATCTCCACCACCTCTTTGAGCCGCTGGGGGTTATCCCCTACCACGCTGTGGTGAAATACATTGATCCCCAGGGCGGATAACTCCTTGGAGAGCATCTGGGCGTCGGTGTTGGCGATATTGCCCAGCAGCAGTTCGGTCCCCACGGCGATCAGTTCGGCGGTATGAGACATAAAGAAGCCCCCCTGAAAATGGAAAGTAAATGTAGTATACCACAAAAAGGAGAAAACGAAAAGGAAAAAGCGCTTTGATCTGTCCTTTTCCCGCAAAAAGAGCGGCGGCCCAACAGGGCCGCCGCTCTCTGCGTTGTACGTTAGGGCTTACTTACATATCCTTCGGCTTTTCGGGATCCACGGTGAGCCGCACCGTGACCCTGTTCACCTCCAGGATCTTTCCCTGCTCATCTGTCCACAGCAGGTACCGGGTCAAAGTCCCCTCCTTACCAAAGGGTACAAAGAAGGTCTGGGCCTCGGGGGCGGCGCTCTGGGCGGCACCCAGTCCCTCCAGGGTGTCGGCGGTGGCCAACTTTGCAGCGCCCTCGGGCTGGGTGTATTCGATCCCCACCTCCACTCTCACGGCGTCGGCGCTCACCTCATAGGTGTTCATGACCAGCGTATCCTCTCCCTCCACCGTGATAAGGAGGGTGTCATCCTCACAGGTGTAGGTAAGCTCTGCCGGGGCGGCCTGTTTCACCTCATAAGCCTGGGGAATAAGGAGCAGATCCGCGGCCACATTCTCAAGGGCGTCGCCGCTCTGGGCCTCATAGACGGCGGTATCTCCCTCCAGAGTGTAGGTCCACTTACCGGTATAGAAATATTCTCCATGCTGGGGAAGGTTGGGGACGTTGATGCTGCCTCCCTGGGCCACGGCCAGTTCCACTTCATGGGCTTCCACGGTGACGGCCTGGGCGGAAGCCTCCTTTTCCAGGGACAGCTTTCCGCCCCTGGCGGCCAGGATCACCTGGGCGGCATGGGTCTCTCCGGCCAGTGTCACGGCCGCGCCGGCGGCCTTGGGAGCCAGGATCAAAGGCTCGGCAAGGTCGGCGTTCTCCACTTTTACATCCCTGGCGGCAATGATAACGACTCCCTTCCGTTCCCCGGTAAGGACAGCGCCATTCTCGGTCACGTAGTCGGAAACCATATTGCTTACCATCTGGGCTACGCTGGCCCGGTTAATATTTTGGGCAGGGGCAAAGCTGTTTTCCCCCACTCCCGCAATCATAGCCCGCTCGGACAGGGCGGCTACCGCCTCCTTTGCCCAGTCGGAGACCTGTCCTGCGTCGTCAAAGGGGATCTTGGCATCGGCGCTGGGGTCCAGGCTCAGGGCCCGGCACAGCAGTACGGCGGCTTGCTCCCGGCTGATGGAGGCGTCGGGCATGGCGTTGGAGCCATCTCCCTCCATGATCCCGGCGGCAGTCAGCTTCAAAACGGCGTCGGCATACCAGGCGTCGGCGGGGACGTCGGCGTATCGGTTTTCCGCCTTATCGGGATACCCCATCAGGTTCACCAGCATTTGGGCAAACTCGGCGCGGGTCATCTCCTTGTCCGGCAGAAAATTGCCGTTTTCGTCTCCGTGCAGGATCCCGGCCTCGGACCACCGCTCTACAGCCTCGGCGCTCCAATGGCCCTCCATATCGCCGAAGGCGCCGGGCGCTTTCTCCGCAAAGGTGGGAACAGCGGCCAGGGAAAAGACCATGGCGGCGCTGAGAAGGGCGGGCAAAAGCTTGATTTTTTTCATAAGATGTACTCCTTTCATTGGCACTGGCATACAAGACTCTTCAGAACAGGGCTCAGTATACATGCCTTAAGGAGAAAAATCAAAGCAATAATATATCCAAAACCACCAGTTTTTCTTGTTTCTGTTTGAATATGGCTCCTGCATATTCCGGAATTATCCATGAAAAAGGACCGCCTCCCGCAAGAGACGGTCCTTTCCCCGTATCGTGTCCCCTTATTCTCCCCATCCGATCCTGATCCGTTCAATACCCTCTACGGCGGCCTTGACCAGAGTCTCCACATCCAGGGCCGCTTCCGCCTCCTCGCACTGCTTCAAGGTGGGCTTCAGCTTGGGGTGCTTGGGGGTAAAGACGGTGCAGCAATCCTCATAGGGCAGGATGGAGGTCTCAAAGGTGTTGATCTTCCGGGACAGGCGGACGATCTCCTCTTTATCCATCCCCACCACCGGACGGAAGATGGGAAGGTCGGTGACAGCGCCGGTACAATGCATGGCCTCCATAGTCTGGCTGGCTACCTGGCCCAGGCTCTCTCCGGTAATGAGAGCCTCCGCCCCCACCCGCTTTGCCACCTGGGCGGAAATGCGCATCATGAACCGGCGCATAAGGATCGTAAAAAGTTCCTCGGGGCAGGAGCGGCGCAGTTCCTCCTGAATGGCGGTAAAGGGGACCACATGGACCACCAGCCGCCCGGTCCAGGGAGTGAGAAGCTTTGCCAGGTCCAGCACCTTCTGCTTGGCCTCCTCCGAGGTGTAGGGGTAGGAGAAAAAGTGGACCATTTCCAGGGAAAGGCCCCGCTTGGCCATCATCCAGGAGGCCACGGGGGAGTCGATCCCCCCGGAGAGAAGGCTCACTGCCCGGCCTCCCATGCCCACCGGAAGGCCCCCCGCGCCGGGCTCTACATCTCCGTGGACATAGGCGGCGTCATCCCGGACCTCCACATAGACGGTGAGGTCGGGATGGTGCATGTCGGCGGTCAGGTGTGGATAGGATTCGTCCAATTCTCCACCCAAATACTGGGCCAATTGAATGGAATTGAGGGGAAAGGTTTTGTCGGAGCGCTTACACTCCACCTTGAAGGTCCTGGCCGCCGCGATCTGGGGGGCCAAAAACTCCCGAGCGGCGGCAAGCATGGCGTCCTTGTCCTTCTCGCAGGCCCGGCTGCGGCACACCCCCACCGCACCGAAGATCCTTTTCATGGCCTCAAAGGCGGCGTCCACATCGCAGGAGGGCTCCAGGGGCTCCACGTAGGTGATGGACTGCTTGGTATATACCTTAAATTTGCCCCCGCAATGCTGGAGCCGTCTTCTGGCATTGGACATAAGCTGTTCTTCAAAGTTGTGGCGGTTCAGGCCCTTCAGTACCAGTTCGCCCAGCTTCAAAAGAATGATATCATACATGAAAAAGATTCCCCTCTGATAAAAGTCAGGGGTATTGTACCACACTTTTTAAGCTTGGGCAACAGGGGACCGGAAGGGACTTTTTGTTGACATCCTCCGTCCCTTTGGGATATACTGGAGCCTGCGAATATGAAGATACGGAGGCTCGCCATGACGCAGCAAAAAATGAAGCGGAAAAGTCATATTTCCATTTTTCTGTCTTACTATAAGCCCCATATGTCCGTCTTCCTTTTGGATATGGCCTGCGCTCTGGGTGTGTGTCTCATCGATCTTCTCTTCCCCATCGCCTCCCGCACTGCCCTCAACGAACTGCTGCCCCGGGGCAGCAGTTCGTTGAGGGCAGTGCGGGAGGCGATGGGGAAGAGAAGATCGATGAGACACACACCCAGAGCGCAGGCCATATCCAAAAGGAAGACGGACATATGGGGCTTATAGTAAGACAGAAAAATGGAAATATGACTTTTCCGCTTCATTTTTTGCTGCGTCATGGCGAGCCTCCGTATCTTCATATTCGCAGGCTCCAGTATATCCCAAAGGGACGGAGGATGTCAACAAAAAGTCCCTTCCGGTCCCCTGTTGCCCAAGCTTAAAAAGTGTGGTACAATACCCCTGACTTTTATCAGAGGGGAATCTTTTTCATGTATGATATCATTCTTTTGAAGCTGGGCGAACTGGTACTGAAGGGCCTGAACCGCCACAACTTTGAAGAACAGCTTATGTCCAATGCCAGAAGACGGCTCCAGCATTGCGGGGGCAAATTTAAGGTATATACCAAGCAGTCCATCACCTACGTGGAGCCCCTGGAGCCCTCCTGCGATGTGGACGCCGCCTTTGAGGCCATGAAAAGGATCTTCGGTGCGGTGGGGGTGTGCCGCAGCCGGGCCTGCGAGAAGGACAAGGACGCCATGCTTGCCGCCGCTCGGGAGTTTTTGGCCCCCCAGATCGCGGCGGCCAGGACCTTCAAGGTGGAGTGTAAGCGCTCCGACAAAACCTTTCCCCTCAATTCCATTCAATTGGCCCAGTATTTGGGTGGAGAATTGGACGAATCCTATCCACACCTGACCGCCGACATGCACCATCCCGACCTCACCGTCTATGTGGAGGTCCGGGATGACGCCGCCTATGTCCACGGAGATGTAGAGCCCGGCGCGGGGGGCCTTCCGGTGGGCATGGGAGGCCGGGCAGTGAGCCTTCTCTCCGGGGGGATCGACTCCCCCGTGGCCTCCTGGATGATGGCCAAGCGGGGCCTTTCCCTGGAAATGGTCCACTTTTTCTCCTACCCCTACACCTCGGAGGAGGCCAAGCAGAAGGTGCTGGACCTGGCAAAGCTTCTCACTCCCTGGACCGGGCGGCTGGTGGTCCATGTGGTCCCCTTTACCGCCATTCAGGAGGAACTGCGCCGCTCCTGCCCCGAGGAACTTTTTACGATCCTTATGCGCCGGTTCATGATGCGCATTTCCGCCCAGGTGGCAAAGCGGGTGGGGGCGGAGGCTCTCATTACCGGAGAGAGCCTGGGCCAGGTAGCCAGCCAGACTATGGAGGCCATGCATTGTACCGGCGCTGTCACCGACCTTCCCATCTTCCGTCCGGTGGTGGGGATGGATAAAGAGGAGATCGTCCGCCTGTCCCGGAAGATCAACACCTTTGAGACCTCCATCCTGCCCTATGAGGATTGCTGCACCGTCTTTACCCCCAAGCACCCCAAGCTGAAGCCCACCTTGAAGCAGTGCGAGGAGGCGGAAGCGGCCCTGGATGTGGAGACTCTGGTCAAGGCCGCCGTAGAGGGTATTGAACGGATCAGGATCGGATGGGGAGAATAAGGGGACACGATACGGGGAAAGGACCGTCTCTTGCGGGAGGCGGTCCTTTTTCATGGATAATTCCGGAATATGCAGGAGCCATATTCAAACAGAAACAAGAAAAACTGGTGGTTTTGGATATATTATTGCTTTGATTTTTCTCCTTAAGGCATGTATACTGAGCCCTGTTCTGAAGAGTCTTGTATGCCAGTGCCAATGAAAGGAGTACATCTTATGAAAAAAATCAAGCTTTTGCCCGCCCTTCTCAGCGCCGCCATGGTCTTTTCCCTGGCCGCTGTTCCCACCTTTGCGGAGAAAGCGCCCGGCGCCTTCGGCGATATGGAGGGCCATTGGAGCGCCGAGGCTGTAGAGCGGTGGTCCGAGGCCGGGATCCTGCACGGAGACGAAAACGGCAATTTTCTGCCGGACAAGGAGATGACCCGCGCCGAGTTTGCCCAAATGCTGGTGAACCTGATGGGGTATCCCGATAAGGCGGAAAACCGATACGCCGACGTCCCCGCCGACGCCTGGTATGCCGACGCCGTTTTGAAGCTGACTGCCGCCGGGATCATGGAGGGAGATGGCTCCAACGCCATGCCCGACGCCTCCATCAGCCGGGAGCAAGCCGCCGTACTGCTGTGCCGGGCCCTGAGCCTGGACCCCAGCGCCGATGCCAAGATCCCCTTTGACGACGCAGGACAGGTCTCCGACTGGGCAAAGGAGGCGGTAGCCGCCCTGTCCGAGCGGGCTATGATTGCGGGAGTGGGGGAAAACAGCTTTGCCCCTGCCCAAAATATTAACCGGGCCAGCGTAGCCCAGATGGTAAGCAATATGGTTTCCGACTACGTGACCGAGAATGGCGCTGTCCTTACCGGGGAACGGAAGGGAGTCGTTATCATTGCCGCCAGGGATGTAAAAGTGGAGAACGCCGACCTTGCCGAGCCTTTGATCCTGGCTCCCAAGGCCGCCGGCGCGGCCGTGACACTGGCCGGAGAGACCCATGCCGCCCAGGTGATCCTGGCCGCCAGGGGCGGAAAGCTGTCCCTGGAAAAGGAGGCTTCCGCCCAGGCCGTCACCGTGGAAGCCCATGAAGTGGAACTGGCCGTGGCCCAGGGAGGCAGCATCAACGTCCCCAACCTTCCCCAGCATGGAGAATATTTCTATACCGGTAAGTGGACCTACACTCTGGAGGGAGATACCGCCGTCTATGAGGCCCAGAGCGGCGACGCCCTTGAGAATGTGGCCGCGGATCTGCTCCTTATTCCCCAGGCTTATGAGGTGAAACAGGCCGCCCCGGCAGAGCTTACCTACACCTGTGAGGATGACACCCTCCTTATCACGGTGGAGGGAGAGGATACGCTGGTCATGAACACCTATGAGGTGAGCGCCGACGCCGTGAGAGTGGAGGTGGGGATCGAATACACCCAGCCCGAGGGCGCTGCAAAGTTGGCCACCGCCGACACCCTGGAGGGACTGGGTGCCGCCCAGAGCGCCGCCCCCGAGGCCCAGACCTTCTTTGTACCCTTTGGTAAGGAGGGGACTTTGACCCGGTACCTGCTGTGGACAGATGAGCAGGGAAAGATCCTGGAGGTGAACAGGGTCACGGTGCGGCTCACCGTGGATCCCGAAAAGCCGAAGGATATGTAAGTAAGCCCTAACGTACAACGCAGAGAGCGGCGGCCCTGTTGGGCCGCCGCTCTTTTTGCGGGAAAAGGACAGATCAAAGCGCTTTTTCCTTTTCGTTTTCTCCTTTTTGTGGTATACTACATTTACTTTCCATTTTCAGGGGGGCTTCTTTATGTCTCATACCGCCGAACTGATCGCCGTGGGGACCGAACTGCTGCTGGGCAATATCGCCAACACCGACGCCCAGATGCTCTCCAAGGAGTTATCCGCCCTGGGGATCAATGTATTTCACCACAGCGTGGTAGGGGATAACCCCCAGCGGCTCAAAGAGGTGGTGGAGATCGCCCGGAAGCGCTCCGACCTTATCATAACCACCGGGGGGCTGGGGCCCACCTGTGATGATCTGACCAAGAACGTACTTGCGGAATGCTTTGGGAAAAAGCTGGTTTACAACCGGGAGGCCGCCCTGCGCCTGGAAGCCTATTTTCGCAAGCTGCACCCCGAAAGCGGGACCATGACGGAAAATAACTACCAGCAGGCCTTCCTTCCCGAAGGCTGCGTCCCCTTTCAGAACGACTGGGGCACCGCTCCCGGCTGCGGCTTTGAGGCGGACGGTGTGCGCGTCATTATGCTCCCCGGTCCCCCCAGCGAGTGCGGCCCCATGTTCCGGGAACGGGCGGTCCCCTTCCTACAGGACTGTACCGAAGGGGCAATCGTCAGCCGGACCCTGCGGATCTTCGGCATGGGGGAATCCGCTGTAGAAGCCCAGCTTCGGGATCAAATGAACGCCATGAGGAATCCCACTCTGGCCCCCTACGCCAAGGAGGGGGAGGTGGAACTGCGCCTTACTGCCAAGGCGGAGACGGCGGAGACGGCCCAGGCTCTGATCGCCCCGGCAGAGGCCGCCCTGCGCAAGCGCTTTGGGGATCTGATCTACGGTGTGGACGTTCCCTCTCTGGAACATGTATGCCTGGAACTGCTGAAGGAAAAGGAACTTACCGTCTCGGTGGCGGAAAGCTGTACGGGAGGACTGCTGGCCCAGCGGTTTACCGATCTTTCCGGGGCCTCGGCAGCTTTTAAGGGAGGCGTTGTCAGCTATTGGAGCCAGGTAAAGCACGACGTACTGGCTGTCCCCAACGACCTTTTGTTTCAGTACGGCGCCGTCTCCGAGCCTGCGGCACGGGCCATGGCCGAGGGGGTGCGGACCCTTACAGGCTCTGACCTGGCCCTGGCCGTTACCGGAGTGGCGGGCCCCGATCCCGACGAGAGAGGAAACCCTGTGGGGCTTGTCTACATAGCCGTGGCAGGACAGGGAGAGACTTATGTTCGGGTGATCCACGCCGCAGGGAGCCGACAGCGGATCCGTTATACCTCCGCCAGCCACGCCTTGGATCTTTTGCGGCGGCGGCTGGAGGGACTGGAGATGGCTTGAGTGCCCAAAGAGGTCTTTTTTAAAAACCTCCTTCAAACTTTGCCTTTATCTTGACATTTTTCAGGAAATCGGTTATTCTAAAGTATGATAGACACATAAAATGAGGAATCGAGGGGTCGTATATGTCTGATTACGCCAGCCGCCGCATTTCCGAAGCGGAACTCTCCGTGATGGAGGCCCTTTGGGACACAGGTACGGCTATGACCGCCAAAGATTTGCAGATCACCCTGAAGGAACGCCGGGACTGGGAGCGCACCACCGTCCGTTCCCTGCTGACCCGGCTCCAGGAAAAGGGTTCGGTGCTGGTGTCCAAAGAGAACGATGTGGCCACCTACACCCCCGCCTTTACTAAAGAAGAGTATGGCTGGGACTTGGCCGAGGTGCTGGTCCAGCGGCTCTACGACGGGGACGCCGCCGCTTTGGTGACCACCCTGAGGGCTCACGGCCTGTTGGCCTGATCTGTCCGGGATCCATAACGGAACGTATTTTTGCAAACAAAAATACGTTCCGTTCTTCTTTTTGTGTATAAAACCGTTGATTTTCCACAGATCAAAGTGTATAATACCAGCTTGTGTAAAGATTTTTCTATTTTGGATCACAAAAGATTTGAGGTGCGTGAATTTGCAGAACGAGAAACTACGCAACGTAGCCATCATTGCCCACGTAGATCACGGCAAGACTACGCTGGTGGACGAGATGCTCAAGCAGGGTGGTATTTACCGGGAAAACCAGGCTACCGTGGACCGGGTCATGGACTCAGGGGACCTGGAGCGGGAGAGGGGCATTACCATCCTGGCCAAAAATACCGCCGTTCACTATAAGGACACCAAGATCAATATTGTGGACACCCCGGGCCACGCCGACTTTGGCGGTGAGGTGGAGCGGATCCTGAAGATGGTCAACGGCGTCATCCTTTTGGTGGACGCCGCCGAGGGCCCCATGCCCCAGACCCGGTTCGTACTGAGCCGCGCTTTGGAGCTGGGCCACCGGGTCATTGTGGTGGTCAACAAGATCGACCGGCCCGACCAGCGGATCCACGAGGTAGTGGATGAAGTTTTGGAGCTTTTGCTGGACCTGGACGCTACCGACGAGCAGCTGGACTCTCCCATGCTCTTCTGCTCCGGTCGGCAAGGGACCGCCAGCTACTCCCCCGACGCCCCCGGCACCGATCTGACCCCCCTCTTCGACACCATTCTGGACTATATCCCCGCCCCCGAGGCAGACGACAGCGCCCCCTTCCAGATGCTGGTGAGTTCCATTGACTACAACGAGTTCGTGGGCCGGATCGCCGTGGGCCGGATCGAGAGGGGCGTTATCCGTCAGAACGATGAGATCGCGGTATGCAACTTCCACTCTCCCGACTCTCCTCCCCAGAAGGCCAAGGCCACCGCTATCTACCAGTTTGACGGACTGGGGAAGGTCCCCACTGCCGAGGCTTCCGCCGGTAACATTATTGCCATGAGCGGCATTGGAGATATCACCATCGGCGACACCATCTGCGCTCCCTCTGCCGTGGAACCCATCGAGTTTGTAAAGATCTCCGCTCCCACCATGGAGATGACCTTCTCGGTGAACGACTCCCCCTTCGCCGGGCGGGAAGGCAAGTTCGTCACCTCCCGGCAGCTTCGGGAGCGGCTGTTCCGGGAGACGCTGAAGGACGTGTCCCTCCGGGTAAGCGAGGTGGAAAACTCCACCGACTCCTTTAACGTAGCCGGTCGGGGAGAGATGAGCCTTTCTATCCTTATGGAGACCATGCGCCGGGAGGGCTATGAGTTTCAGGTCTCTCCCCCCCGGGTCCTTTTCCAGGAGATCGACGGCAAGAAGTGCGAGCCCATCGAGCGCCTGGTGGTAGACGTGCCCGCCGACTGCGTAGGCAGCGTCATTGAGGCCATCGGTAAGCGGAAGGGGGACATGCTGGACATGACCCCCGTGGGCGACCGGATGAAGGTCCAGTTCCTGGTTCCCTCCCGGGGCCTTTTCGGCTACCGCAATGAGTTTTTGACCGCCACCAAGGGAGAGGGCATCATGGCCTCTGTCTTTGAAGAGTACGCTCCCATGAAGGGGGAGATCGCCCGGCGGAATACCGGGAGCCTGGTGGCCTTTGAAACGGGCGAGGCGGTGACCTACGGCCTCTTCAACGCCCAGGAGCGGGGCGCCCTCTTTATCGGGGCGGGCACCCCCGTCTACGCGGGCATGATCGTGGGCGAGTGCCCCAAGCAGGAGGACATTTCGGTAAACGTCTGTAAGAAAAAGCAGCTGACCAACATGCGGGCTTCCGGCTCCGACGACGCTCTCCGGCTGGTACCCCCCCGCCAGATGAGTCTGGAACAGGACCTGGAGTTCCTGGCCGACGACGAGCTTTTGGAGTGTACCCCGGAAAACCTCCGCCTCCGCAAGCGCATCCTGGACCATAGCGCCCGGATGCGGGAAGCCAGCAAGAAGAAATAAGGGAGGACCCTGGGATGAATAAGACCATTGCCACTTCCGTAGCCCCCGCAGCGGTAGGCCCCTATTGCCAGGCCAAGCTGTGCGGCAATACTCTCTACACCTCCGGCCAACTGGGGCTTGTCCCCACCACCGGCAAGCTGGCCGAGGGAGGCGTTGAGGCCCAGGCCCGACAGGCCCTGGAAAACATCGGAGCCGTTTTGCGTGAGGCGGGCATGGACTACGGCGACGTAGCCAAGACCACCTGCTTCCTGGCGGACATTGGAGATTTTGCCGCCTTCAACGGCGTCTACGCCCAATTTTTCCAGGGAGAGGTCCCCGCCCGGTCCTGCTTTCAGGTAGCCGCCCTTCCCCTGGGGGCTTTGGTGGAGATCGAGTGCATTGCGGTAAAATAAGATCAGATCATGAAAAAGCTCCCC
The DNA here is from genome assembly GCA_947565875.1 of uncultured Pseudoflavonifractor sp. Taxonomy (GTDB): domain Bacteria; phylum Bacillota; class Clostridia; order Oscillospirales; family Oscillospiraceae; genus Vermiculatibacterium. The sequence goes on along the minus strand of CANOHR010000001.1, from coordinate 9,098 downwards.
GCCGTTGGCGGGGAGCTTTTTCAGCGTCTATTTTATTTTTAGGGCAGTACAGGGCCAAAGACCGGGCGGATGATATCCGACGCCTGCGTTTATTAAGACCGTAGGGCGGGACGCCCTGGCCCGCCGCCCTGTCTGGTGCCTCATTATAGCGCCGATACCGGCAGCGATCATACAGTTCTCTTTAAAAGCCTCTCATGTCCAAAGGCCATCAGGGCCAGCAGCGCCAGCAGGAAAAAGGGCAGCAGCCCCGCCCCCACATGGTTCGCCAGCACCCCAAATAGGGGAGGCATCAGGCAGGAGCCCACATAGGCGCTTGCCATCTGGACCCCGATGATGGCCTGGCTCCGCTCCGCGCCGAAGAAGGCGGGGGTGGAGTGAATAATGCTGGGATAAATGGGGGCACAGCCCAGCCCTACCAAAACAAGACCCACCACCGCCATCCCCGGCCCCACCGGGATCAGCAAGGCGGCGGCTCCCACCAGGATGATAACCTGGCCCAGCCGGATCATCTGGTGGTCCCCCAGCTTAAAGGTGATGAAGCCGGCCACCGCCCGGCCCAGGGTAATGCCCAGATAAAACATTCCCGCGTAGCCCGCCGCCCGCTCCGCCTCCACGCCCCACTCCAGGGTCAGGTAGCTTCCCGCCCAAAGGCCCGCTCCCGACTCCAAAGCGCAATAGCAAAAAAATATGGCGATGATCGCCCGAACTCCGGGGATGGCAAAGATCTCTTTCAGAGAAATGGGCCGGTCCGCCCCGTTTTCCTTTCCCTCGGCCCTCTCCTCTCCTTTTCCTTTCCACAGGGGAAGGGTAAACACCAGCAGTGCGGTAAGAAAGATCTGAACAAGGGCGATGATCCGGTAGCCCATATTCCACCCCAGGCCTCCGGTGAGGGCCCAGCCCATGATATAAGGCCCTGTGGTGGCTCCGATCCCCCACATACAGTGAAGCCAACTCATATGGCGGCTGGCGTAATGGAGGGCCACATAGTTATTAAGGGCGGCGTCCACGCTTCCGGCCCCCAGCCCGTAGGGGATGGCCCACAGGCAGAGCATCCAGAAGGAGCCGCTGACGGAAAAGCCCCAAAGAGCCGCCGCGGTAAGTCCCACGCTGACAGCGGTGACCTTTCCCGGCCCAAAGCGGTGGGTCAGCCGGTCGCTTTGGAGACTGGACACAATGGTCCCCAGGGAGATGATCATGGAAATGGCCCCGGCGTAGGACACCGGCACCCCAAACTGGGGATACATGGTGGGCCAGGCCGCGCCCAAAAGGGCGTCGGGCAGGCCCAGACTGATAAAGGACAAATAGATCATGACCAAAAGAAGATGGATCATAGGGGTTCCCCTTTCTGTTTTTGCCAAAAAATTATACCATTTCAGGATCCCCGCGGTAAGACGAAAAGGCCCGGAGTCCTTGGACCGGCACTTATATAAAGTAGCTGGTCAAAAACTCCGGGCACCACTTTGAAAAATCAGTCGGGCACCACCGGGACCGCGTCGGCGGGGGTGGGGCAGGTGTAGCCTTCGGCGGTGGCTTTTTCAAACTCCGCCCGGGCCTTTTGAAGAAGCTCCGGCTTCTCCAGAAGATCGATAGCCCCCAAAGCCATGACCTTTCCGGCATGGACCGCGGCCTTGTGACCGATGGAGGTGCCGCCTACCGATACGTTCTGCCAGCTGTGGCCGGGGGCGCCGTTGGCAAACACTGCCACATGGACCTGGGCGGTGGGGGTGAGCCAGCTTACATCCCCCACGTCGGTGGAGCCGGGCTCAAATGCCTCCCCCTGGTAGAGAGGCAGAAGAAAGTCGTTGATGGCGTGGCCGCTCTTTTTCCGAAGGGCCTTTACCTCTTCGGCAATGGCGGGGTCGTTCTTGGCTCCCGTACCGGGGAGAAAGGTATCACCGCCGGGATAGGTCTTGCCCAGGGCGTCGATGTAGGCATACTCCTCGTCGGTATAGGTGGGAACGCCAATGGCCTGAAAGTTTTCGTAAAGGACGCTTTCCAGGGTGTGATTGGGGACCGTGTCGGCCAGGCCGTCAATAAACTTCTTTTCAAAGGTGGTCCCCGTCATAAGGGCGGCGCCCTTGGCAATGTCGTCCACCCGCTTCTGAAGTTCCACCGCTTCAGAGACATGGTTGGAGCGGACCATATAGAGAACGCTGGCCTTGGGCTGGACCACGTTGGGGCTCCGTCCGCCGGCGTCGGTGATGGCGTAGTGGATCCGGGCCTTAGAGGACATATGCTCCCGGAGGAACTGGACCCCCACGTTCATCAGTTCCACCGCGTCCAGGGCGCTGCGGCCCATCTCCGGGTCTCCGGCGGCGTGGGAGGCGATGCCGTGGAAGACATACTGGGTCTGAATGCAGGAGTTGGAGGAGCCGGTCTCTACCTCGTTTCCATCGGAGGGGTGCCAGGTGATGGCGGCGTCCAGGCTCTTCCACAGGCCGTCCCTCGCCATAAAGGCCTTGGCGGCGCCCCCCTCTTCGCCGGGACAGCCGTAGAGGGTAACGGTGCCGGGGGTGTGGGTCTCTTCCAGATAGGCCTTCAGCCCCAGAATGGCAGCCAGGGCTCCGGCACCCAGCATGTTGTGGCCGCAGCCGTGACCGCAGCCTCCCGCCTCCACCTCCTCCTTCTGAAGGCCTCCCGCCTTTTGGGACAGGCCCGAGAGGGCGTCGTACTCGGCCAGGATGCCGATGTGGGGCTTGCCGCTTCCAAAGGAGGCGGCAAAGGCGGTGGGGATATTGCAGATCCCCTTTTCCACCGCGAAGCCCTCCTTCTCCAGGACAGCGCAAAACTTTTCCGCCGACTTGAATTCCATCAGGGAAAGCTCGGCATATCCCCAGACGGCGTCGGAGACCTCTGCCACCAGAGCAGCCTTGGCGTCGATGGCGTCAAGGGCAAGCTGCTTGTTTTTATCCATAGGGAAACACTCCTTTGGAAATTGGACGGTTCATGAACCGTCTCTGCAAAGAATACGCCTCTGTTGGGTGGGTGATCCCGCACCCAGGGCGCGCCGAGGCGTCGCGCCCTACAAAATATATTTTGGTGTCCCTTTTCCTGTAGGGCGTGACGCCCTCGGCACGCCCTTTACAGCACCTTGCTGAGGAAATCCTGAAGCCTGGGGTGCTTGGGATGTTCAAAGATGTCGGTGGGAGTGCCCTCCTCCAAAAGCTGGCCCCCGTCCATAAAGAGGACACGGTTGCCCACCTCACGGGCAAAGCCCATCTCATGGGTCACCACCACCATGGTCATACCCTCCTTGGCAAGACCCTTCATGACGTCCAGCACCTCTCCCACCATCTCGGGATCCAGCGCGGAGGTGGGCTCGTCGAAGAGCATGACGTCAGGCTCCATACAGAGAGCCCGGACAATGGCTACCCGCTGCTTCTGCCCGCCGGAAAGCTGGATGGGGTAGGCCCCCGCCCGGTCCTTCAGCCCCACCCGGTCCAGAAGACTGAGGGCCTTTTCCTCGGCCTCCTTTTTGCTCATGCCCTTGACCTTGATGGGGGCCAGGGTCATGTTGTCCAGAATGGTCATGTGGGGGAAGAGATTAAAGTGCTGGAAGACCATGCCCATCTTCTGGCGGTGCTGGTCGATATCCACCTTCACCGTGACGGTGCGTCCGGTGGAATCCTCCATTTTGGCATACTTCTTTTTCGTAATGTCGATCCCCTCAAAGAGGATAGAGCCGGCGGTGGGGTCCTCCAGCAGGTTGAGGGAGCGGAGAAAGGTGGACTTTCCCGAGCCGGAGGGGCCGATGACCACCACCACATCCCCCCGGTTGATGTCCACAGTGACTCCATCCAGGGCCTTGATGGCCCCCCGGTTATAATACTTCTTCAGGTCCTTGACCTCGATGATCTTACCGGACGTCGCCACGGCGCATCCTCCTCTCTACATAGGCGATGAGCTTGCTGGTGGGGAAGCACAAACAGAAGTAGATCCCCGCGGCCACGATCAGCGGCTCCATAATAATGTAGGTGGCTCCCTTTACCGCGTTGACAGCGGCCATAATGTCGGCTACGCCGATGGTCCAGACGATGGCGGACTCCTTGATAATGGTGACGAACTCGTTGGCAATGGCGGGCAGGATGTTCTTCAGAGCCTGGGGCATGATGATGTAACGCAGGTTCTGAAGCTGCTTGAGGCCCAAGGACCGGGCCGCCTCGGTCTGGCCCCCGTCCACCGACTGCATTCCGGAGCGGATGATCTCGCACAGATAGGCCGCTGAGTTGATGCCCAGGGTCATGGCGCCGGGGAAAAACCGGTTGAAGGCGATAAAGCCAAAGAGCTTGAAGGTGGGCAGCTTAATGGCGTTGAAGACGCCGTAGTAGATGATCCAGATCTGGACCAGAACGGGGGTGGAGCGGATGATCTCCACATAGGCGGTGGCTAAAAAGCTGAAGGGATTGAAGCGGCCCACATGGTAAAGAAGACCGGAATCCAGCTTCATCCCCTCCCTGTCCCGCTCAAAAAAGCCAAAGACCTTGGGAAAGGCGTGGGAGAGCATGAGGAAGGGGCGGAAATTGCTCATGCGCATCACCGCCAGCACCAGGGCCAGGGCAAAGCCGATGAGTACAGTACACAGAGAGAGCAGAACGGTAACGCCGACGCCCTCCTTAAACATCTGTAAAAAGGGTAGGATCCTGGGAAAATTATCGAGTTTGATCATGGGCGGCTTTCTCCTTTCGCTTCCAAGCCGGAATAAGCCGATCCCTCCCCGGATGGGCAGGGGAGGGATCGGAAACAAGCATCCTTCAGGCTTTAGTCCTGGGTCTTGCCGTCGGCGTCCAGCAGGCCCTCGTACACATTGCCGGAGGCCAGCTCGTTGGCCTCGGCCACGAACTTGTCCATGCTGCCGTCTTCCATGGCGGCCTTCACCGCCAGGTTCACCGCCGCCAGAAGGGCGGGATTGTCCTTCTGTACGCCGATGGCGGAGCCGGCGGCCGCCTCATAGGGCACATCCAGCGCCACGCAGAGGTCGGGGTAGTTGGTCTTGTAGCTCTCGGCTACGGCGGTCTCGATGTAAGCGCCGTCCAGCTTGCCCGCCAGAAGCTCGGCAATGATGTCGGTGACCTTGGCCAGCTGGACCTGGGTGGAGTCGGGGCTGTTGGTCTGCATCAGGTCCACCTGGATGGAGCCGGTCTGGGCGCCGATCTCATACTCAGGCTTGTTGGTGGAGGCCAGATCCGGGAACAGGTCCTTGTTGGACTCCAAGCAGCAGAAGGACTGGCCGCCCAGATAATAGATCTCGGAAAAGTCCATGATGCCATCCCGCTTGGGGTCGGGGGAGAGGCCCGCCATGCCCAGGTCGGAGGACTTGTTCTGAAGCTCCATCAGTACGCCGTCAAAGTCGATGGGCACGATCTCCAGTTCCAGGCCCAGATAATCGGCCACATACTGGGCAAGGCCCATGTCAAAGCCGGCAATGTGGGGATCCCCGGCCTCATCAATGGCGTAGAACTCGTAAGGGGCAAAGTCGGGGCTGGTAGCCACGGTGAGCTTGCCGTCGGTGACGGTCTTGAGAAGGGGCTTCAACTCCTCGATGGTCATCTCATTGTAGTCCTTTTCCACCGGACCGCTCTCCACGGGAGCGGCGCTCTCAGGAGCAGGGGTGGTGTCGGCTCCACCGCCGCAGGCGGTGAGCAGGGACAGACTCATAACGGTGGCCAGGGCCAGAGCCCCGATCTTCTTCCAATTTTTCATTTCCAATGCTTCCTTTCCTCTTGGATGTATGTATAATTATACGCATGAGAGAGTGGGGATGCAACCCTTTTTTCTCAGTTATACTATACAAAATGCAGGACTACTGTCTATCTTTTCTGTGATAAACGATCAACTTTATATATCAGACATGAATACTTGCTTGCATATTCTATATTTTTTATTCCTGGGTATTTCCCTGGGCATCCAACAGCCCCTCATAAATGTTTCCGGTGGCCTGCTCCATGGCCTTTTCCTTATACTGAGCTACCAGACCCTGGTCCACCGCAGACTCAATAGCCAGGTTTACCGCCGCCAGAAGGGCCGGATTGTCCTTGACTACCCCGGCACAAGTGCCGGCAAAGTCGTTGGGAACGTCCAGCACGATAGCGATCTGGGGATAGGTGGAGTGGTAAGCCTCGGCGGTATCCATGGACATGTAGGCCCCGTCCAGCTTACCGGCAAGAAGTTCATTGATAATGTCGGTGACCTTTCCCAACCGGATAATTTCCGCGTTGGGGCTGAACTGATCGGCAAAGTCCGACTGGATGGAACCGATCTGAGCGCCGATCTGGTACTGAGGGTCGCTGGTGGCCTCCAGGCTGGGGAAGTTGTCCTTGTCCTCCTCCAGACAGATAAAGCACTGGTTGCTCTCCGGGTCTACCTCGTAGGGAACGGTAAAGTCCATGATACCCGTCCGCTTGGGATCGGCGGCAAGACCCGCCAGGGCGATGTCGGCGGCCTTGTTCTGGATCTCCATCAACACGCCGTCAAAGTCAATGGGCACGATCTCCAGTTCCAGGCCCAGGTAGCCGGCAATGTATCCGGCCAAAGCAATATCCATTCCCGCCAGGGTAGGGGTCCCGTCATCTCCGATCACATAAAACTCAGCGGGGGCAAAGTCAGGACTGGTGACCATGGTCAGCTTCCCCTCGTTTACCGTCTGAAGAAGAGGCTTTAACTCATCAATGGTCATCCCGCCGTAGTCTGCGGCCTCCTTTTCCTCCGGCGCGGAACTTTGGGAGGAGGGCGCCTTGGTCTCCCCGCTTCGTCCGCCGCAGCCGGTAAAAAGGGAAAGGCTCATAGCGGCGCCAAGGCCCAGAGCCAGAATCTTTTTCGTAGTCAGGTGTTTCATGTTCATGCACTCCTTTTCCTCTTGGGGATATGCATAATTATACATATTTAGTTTATAAAATACAACCCTAATTTCATCGTCATTATCCACAAAAATCCTTTCCATCTTTTGCCTTCAATTGTTTTTCTCGTTTCTTTTATATACCCTTTTGCATGTCAATATGAATAATATTCATATTGACATGCAAAAGGAAGCTCCCGCCCACAGGCGGGAGCTTCTCCGGTTTTCTTATTCGCCTTTGCAATACTCCAGGATCACCCGGACCGCCGCGTCCACCCCATGAAGGGAGGAACTAACGCACAGGTCGTAACTCTCGGCGGCGCCCCATTTCCGGTCGGTGTGGAAGCTATAATAGGAAGCGCGGGTCTTGTCCATCTTCCGCAGCTTCTCCTCCGCCTCCTTCTCACCGACGCCGTCCCGGCGAACCACCCGCTGTAGACGGGCGTCATGGCCGGCGCAGACAAATACCCGCACCAGTCCGGGCTTATCCCGGAGAATATAGTCGGCGCAGCGGCCTACGATCACGCAGCTTCCCTTGGCCGCCACCGACAGTACCGCCTCCCGTTGAGCGTTAGCGGCCAGCTGCTCCACCGTATTCCCCGCCATGCCGGGGGAAAGGCGCTGCTGGCCCATGACCAGAGAGTAAAGGAAGCTGTTGGTGGGCTTTTCATCATAACTCTTCAAAAACTCATGACTCAGGCCGCTCTCCTGGGCGGCCACTGCCAGAATTTCTTTATCGTAGTAGGGAATGTTCAGGGCCTGGGCCACCTTTTTCCCGATCTCCCGGCCTCCGCTGCCAAACTGTCGACCAATGGTAATATAGAGTTCCGCCATTGCCATCACCCTCCTTTGGTGGCTTTATTATAACACACCATTTTAAAAAAAGAAATTAAAAATTATCGGGGTGGCGCCATGCCTTGGCGGGCACACAATGTGCGCCCGGGCAGGAATGGAATGCCCCTGGCAGGACCGTAGGGCGCGGCCTCCCGGATGCACCGCCGATGGTCACCCCCATGGTTCCGGCGCGTCAAGGATGCCGCGCCCTACGAAAGGTGGGATCATTTTGTAGGGGCCGGTTCCAAACCGGCCCACCTGGGAACGGCGCGCCCCGCGAAGTTTTCATTTCCTCCACAAACAACAAAAAGGAGCGGCTGCCTTACGGCAGCCGCTCCTCAGCATGTTTCTTTGATTACTTCGTGCAGCGGTCAAAGAAGAAGTAGCCCAGGGGGGTGTAGTACATACCCTTCACGTCGGTGTTGAGCATATACTTCTGGGTGTAGAAGTAGATGGGGCCCAGAGCCCAATCCTGACCCATGATAATGTCCTCAGCCTTGTGCATGGCGGCCATACGGGCAGCGGGATCGGCGGTGGACTTGGCCTCGTTGATGGCGGCGTCGTAGTCAGGATTGCTGTACTGAGCGTCGTTGTTGCCGCCGCCGGTGAGCCACATATCCAGGAAGGAAATGGGATCGTTATAGTCAGCGATCCAGCCGTTCCGGGCGATCTGATACTCGCCGTCCTTACGGTTCTCCAGGAAGGCAGCCCACTCCTGGTTCTCCAGCTTGACCTCCACGCCCAGAGCGGTCTGCCACTGCTGCTGCAGGGCCTCACCGATCTTCTTGTGGTTGTCGGAGGTGTTGTAGAGGTAGGTGACGGTGGGGAAGCCCTCGCCGTTGGGATAGCCGGCCTCAGCCAGAAGCTGACGGGCCTGCTCGCAGTTCTTCTCATACTGGGCGTCGTCGGTGGCAGGAGTCCAGTAGTCGCCGCCCTCGGTGCGGAAGTCGCCGTCCGCGCCGGCCACGCCGGAGGGCACAAAGCCGGAGGCGGGGACCTGACCGGTCTGAGTCACGTTCTCCACGATATACTGGGCGTCGATGGCCAGGGTGAAGGCCTGACGGACCTTAGGATCGTCAAAGGGAGCCTTCTCCACGTTGTAGCAGACGTAGTAGGTGCCGATGTAGGGCACGATCCGCAGATCGCCGCTGCTGAGCAGAGAGGGGATCTCGTCCACGGGCATATCCTCGATGAAGTCCAGCTCGCCGGAGTTGAAGCCGGTCAGCATGGCGTTGTTGTCGTCCATCAGCTTGAAGGTGATGGTGTCGGGGCCCAGCTTGTCGAAATCATAGTAGTTCTCGTTCTTGGCCATGATGATCTGGCTGTTGTGGTCCCACTGGGCCAGCTTGTAAGCGCCGTTGGACAGGTAGGTCTCCACATTGTGGGTCCAGCCGTCGGGATCGGCGCTCACCACGTCCTCCCGGACAGGGAA